>ONFW01000225.1 GCA_900317215.1 uncultured Eubacteriales bacterium
CTGTTTTTTGATAAGGTCGGTTATCCGCATTTTCAGCCCTCCTTTGCTCTGTTTTATCAACCCTTCATTCTGCGTCCTTTGTGACCTCCCTTATGACCGTTTTGTCCGCAAAACCACTGTAGGGAAGTCTGTCGGTAATAATACAGCATCTTCTCAGTTCGGCAAAGCTCACAGGAAAAACTCTTCTGAATTTACTGTGGTCGGCAAGCACGAAAACCGCAAAGCTTTTTTCTACTGCCTTTTCCTTGACCATAGCCTCCGCATTGTCCGGAGTAGTAAAGCCTGCAGTCACATCTATCCCGTTGGCGCCCATGAACGCCTTTGTGAAATTGAATTTTTCAAGACCATTTACGCCCTCTGCGCCGGTAACACAGGCATTCGTCGGCTTTATCATTCCCCCCAGAACATAAGTTCTCAGTCCCTTTGCAAGAAGCTTCTGAGCGTGTATTATGCCGTTCGTGACAAACACCGCATTAGTCTGAGCGATATGGTCGATAAGCCTCGCAGTCGTTGTTCCGGAATCAATATAGACAAAATCGTCATTGTTGATGAGGGTCGCTGCATAAGCCGCTATCAGCTCCTTCTCCTCAGACATTTTCTTGTCTCTGACGATCATTTCGTCCTCGGCGGTACCCTCGGTCTTACTCACCGAGGTTGCCCCTCCGAAAACCTTGCGCAGCCTGCCCTCTCTGTCAAGCGCCGCAAGGTCACGCCTTACGGTAGATTCCGATATCCCAAGCCTTTTGGAAAGCTCCGCAACGGTGACTGCATCCCTCTCATTCAATATCTCAAGAATGCTTCTATACCGTTCCTGAGTAAGCATCATATATCACCTCTTACTATATAGTATAGCACAATTTCCTTCAAAGTCAAGCATATTTCTTCAATATAGTTCATATTTCCGCATTATTTTAATTATTTACACACATAATTGATTGAGCATATCATATTTATCTATATTACTCAGTCGTTTTCATATAATTCATTATTTTAATCATCCGTTTCCAATGCAGCGCAAAAATGCCGCCGATATAACACTTTCACGGTGTCGGATCGGCGGCAGTATTACAGTATTTACTCCTTCAGCTCAGATCATAACCTTAAGATCAGGCTCAAAAGCAGGCATAAGCTGCAGCTTAAAAAGATTGATTCTGTGGAGTCTGTCTATTTTTTCTTTCTTTTCCTTGTCTTCTATCACACCCTCGCGGATATAGCGGTCAAGCTCAGCGTAGGTAAAACCAAGCTTATCCTCATCAGAAAGACCGCACAAACCATCTGAAGGAACCTTATCAACAAGAGCATCGGGAAGCCCGAGAAGTCTGCCTATCTGCTTGACCTCATCAACGGTAAGATGAGAGCACGGGCTGAAATCTCCTACAGAATCGCCATAGCGTGTAGAGTAGCCTACCCAATCCTCCGAAAGATTGCAGGTATTTGCCACTCTGCCGTTATTGCTCTGGGATACCGCATACAGCGCAGACATACGTATTCTCGGCGGGAGATTTATCCTGCTCTGCTCCTGCAGCTCAAAGGGAATGTTTTTGGTAAGACCGTCCACTGCCTCCTTGATATTAACAATATAATGCTTTATTCCCAGAGTTTCGACCAGAAGTATCGCTTTGTCAATATCCTGCTGCTCGCCGCAGGGCATCAGCACGCCTATTACCCTGTCTTTTCCCAGAGCCTCTACGCAAAGAGCCGCAACAGCAGAGCTATCCTTTCCTCCGGAAATCCCTATCACGGCATTACAATCCTTGCCGTTCTTCTCAAAAAAATCTCTTATCCATTCAACACATTCGTTTTTTATTCTTTCGGCGTCAAACATTTGCTATTCCTCCGTTTTCAGACCTCAGTCTGTTATTTATTTTTTATTATATCAGCTATTTTCCGAGATATCAACCCCAGCCTCACGATGAATGTGGAAATCATTTTTGCGCTGCATGTCATGCGGGAAGCCCTTCCTTAAAGCTGCTGAATTTTTTATATGCTTGCAAGTGAATTTTTACAAAAGCTCTAAAGCCGTCACGAGTTATGCTACCCCGGCTTCAAAAATGATTTCCGTACACATTGAAAGCCTCATCTCCCGTTTTTCACACTCAACCGATCACACCTCTGCATACAAAGCCACCTAAGCTTGGAAAAATGCGGCAGACCGCAGATCTGCCGCGCTCTCTCAGTTGTTCATTTGAAATTTTCGCTTATACAGGCTTCCACTTTGCCTTTATCACCATGTTCTTAGCAGGCATTTTCTTGGGTATAGCTACGCTCCAGCCTGCAAAGGTATAACCCTTTTTTGTCGGGTTTTTCGGCGGGGTAATAACGGTCTTGTAGTTCTGTTTTATAGGAGCTATTGCCGAGCCTCCTGCCGTATCAAAGGTTATGGTATACTGCCTGATCTTCCATTTTGCCTTGATGGTCATATTCTTTGCCGGCATGCGCTCCGGTATCGTCACGCTCCAGCCCGCAAAGGTATAACCCACTCTTGTCGGATTCTTCGGCTTTGTGATAAGACTATTGTAGTTCTGCTTTATCGAAGCTATTGCCGAGCCTCCTGCCGTATCAAAGGTTATAGTGTACTGCTTGATCTTCCACTTTGCCTTGATAGTTATATTCTTTGCCTGCATTCGCTTTGGTATCGTTTTATCCCAGCCTGCAAAGGTGTAGCCTTTTCTGGTCGGATCCTTCGGCGGGGTTATAAGCGTTGCATAGTTCTGCTTTATCGGAGCAATAGCCGAGCCGCCTGCCGTATCAAAGGTTATAGTGTACTGCCTGATCTTCCACTTTGCTTTGAGAGTCACATTCTCCGCATGCATATATCCTGTGAGCTTCGGCTCCCAGCCCGCGAAGGTGTAGCCTGTTCTGGTCGGATTCTTCGGCGGAGTTATCTTTGTTGCGTAATTCTGAGTGATCGGAGCCACCGCCGTGCCGCCTGCAGAGTCAAAGGTGATCGTGTATTGATTGATCTTCCACTTTGCCTTGACAGTCACATTCTTTGCGTGCATATATCCTGTGAGCTTCGGCTCCCAGCCTGCGAAGGTGTAGCCTGTTCTGGTCGGGTTCTTCGGCGGGGTTATCTTTGTTGCGTAATCCTGTGTTATCGGAGCCACCGCCGTACCGCCTGCAGAGTCAAAGGTGATCGTGTACTGTCTGACCTTCCACTTTGCTTTAAGGGTCACATTCTCCGCATGCATATATCCTGTGAGCTTCGGCTCCCAGCCTGCGAAGGTGTAGCCTGTTCTGGTCGGATTCTTCGGCGGAGTTATCTTTGTTGCGTAATTCTGGGTGATC
>ONFW01000224.1 GCA_900317215.1 uncultured Eubacteriales bacterium
GTTCCTCCTACTGCAGAGGCAGTGAGCTTTACCGAGCCGCCGAGAACTACGGTTTCCGAGCTGATCTTTGAGGCAGATGAAAGCTTTGCTGTGCCAGACACCGAAACCTTTGTTACTGCAGTAATGCTGCCCGAGCTGTCCTTTGCAGCTACAGCTATAATGAAGCTTCCCTTCTTTGAGGGAGTCCATGTACAGGTGTTTGATGTTGAAGCCGCCTTGATCGTTGTACCGTCATTCGCTATAAAGGTGTAGCTTACAGTTCCCTTTGCGTTTGAGACAGATGCCTTGAGTGTGACCTTCTCGCCGACAGCAGGCTTTGAGGCAGATGCAGTGAGGGTAACAGAAAGTCCCTTTTCGGAGGCGGGAAGATCAGTGAGCAGATTCTTGAACAGGCTCTTTTTATCACAGCTTGTCGTATATCCCGGAGCTGATGCCTCGGGGATCTGTACGCCCGAATTGTTGTTGAAGATTATCTTGACCGTATTCTTGAACTGAGCGGGATATTCATAAGACCAGAAGTCGCCGTTTTCTTTGTTCATCTTTACCCCGGGCCAGTTTCCGTTGGTTATAATGCTCGAGCCTGTATCGTCGTAGGCGTAGCAGTACACCTCCTGCCAGCCATAAGCCGAATTATCGAAAACTACACCGCCCTTATTGAGCGTGGGATATTCCTTGCTGACCGTCTTCTTTGTGTATGTATAGGTCTTGGATTTCTTTGTGCCGTCCGCGGCCGTGCCTGTAACGGTCAGTGATACATCACTTCCGGTTGCTGTATATCTGCCGAGCTCTATCGTCTTTTCTGTAACTGTAAAGCTGCCTGAGGTACCCTCGGACGTAGTGTAGCTCATCTTTGACGCGCCCGTAACGGAGAGCTTCACCTTAATGCTGTCCGTTGAGAATACGTTTGAGCCTGTCTCCGATGTTGCGGAGATCCTGATAGACGTGGGTTCAGCAGGAGACACCTTGCCGTAATCCTTTGAGGGATTGTATACTACTGCGATACCGTCACGGTTCTTGACGTTACCCTTTACTACACCACCCGATACGGTGAATTTTTCACCCGTGACCTGATCGTAATATGTGCCGTCCTGCATTCCTACGCTGAGGGACACGGAGCCGGCACCGTCGCCTCTGACAATAACAATACCCGTTTTACCTCTGAGGTTATACGCTATATTTCCCGATGAGCCAAGCTTTTCGCTCTGACCGACAAAATAGTTTCTGAATCTGTTAGCCGCAACTACAGCAGGGTCAGCCCATGTTATCGTGCCTACTTCGCCGAGCTGAGTCTGCTCGCCGATATTTTCAAGTATCGTTGCAGAGGACTGCCTCGCCTTGGAAACATCGCCCGCAAGAATGTCCTTTGAATAGTAGGGTCTTGCAAAGAAAAGAGCCATAGGATCCTTTCTTGACGCAAGAATAGCCCATACCTGCTTTATCACGGTATCATTGGCATCGTATGACGAGCCGCCGCCCATGTAGGTATCGTGACTCTCGGGCCAGAGGACGGCTTTTGTGCCCTGTCCGTGGATATAGCCGTTGTAGCCGCCGTCTGCAAGAGCATCTACATGACCGTGCATCACGCTGTTGCGGTAGTTGTCGCTTTTTGAATTATCAGTGATCGACATCTTGCTGAGATAATAGTTCTCTGCGTTGGTGTCGTCAAGACGGTTCAGCACCTCTCCGTAAAAATAAATGCCGTCATAGCCGTTTTTCTGCTTATAGTACGCTCTTGCCCCGTCAAGCACTACATCCCAGAAATCACTTGCAAAGGAAGCGTTGTCCTTGGGAGTCTCAATGTGCTTTGCAGCGTCAAATCTGAAGCCGTCAGCACCGCAGTCAATACATTCCTTAAGCAGGTCAAGCACCATGTTCTGCACCTTTTTGTCGCCGGTGTTAAGGTCGGGCATACCCATATTTCCCTGTGTAACGTCAAAGCGCCCGTCGCTCGAATGGGTCCATGAGGTGCTGATGTGCCAGTAGCTGGGATCGGTGAGCATATCCTTTTTCCAGAACTCGCCCACCTGCGGTGAGATATCCGACATAACAGCCTTCTGGTTTTCGGCAAGAGAGGCTCCTGCACTGCCTATTTTATAGCCCTGTATATTGCCCATGTGGTTTGCCACGATATCAACTATAACTCTGACCCCGTACTTTTCCGCCTCCTGACACATAGCCTTGAATTCTGCCTTTGTGCCGAGCCAGGTATAGCCGTTGTCACAGATATTGAAGGTTACGGGCTGATAGAACTTCCACCAGTTTCCGTCTTCACCGCCTGTACCGTTCGGTATGCCCACGTTGCCGTAAGCAACTCCCTCCCAATAGTAATCCTTGGGCTGCTGAACAGGCGAGGTCTGGATAGAAGTATAGCCTGCAGCGGCTATGTCCTTCATATATTTTTTGATGTTGTTGTACGACCAGTTCCAGCAATGCAGGGTAACGCCCTCCTGCGAGGTCTTAGCAAGTCCGTAATCGACCGTTAAGGCTGACGCCCCTGCTGCCGATGAGGTATCGCCTTCATCGTATGCAGAAACACTTATTCCTGTGCCTGCAAGGCCTGAAGCGAGCATAGCCGCAGCAAGTGATACAGAACCAAGCCTTGTGAAAAGTCTGCTCAGAGATCCTTTTTTGTCAGAATACAATTTCAACACTCTCCTTTGTTTATTATTTCAGATAGAACAACAGCTTTGATGCTGTTGTTATTCTACTATATTTTCATGCGTTTGTAAAATACGATTTTCCACAATCAGAAAACCCTATACTTCAGGCAGCTTTAGCTAAAAAAACAAACAGTCATCAATTTCAATAATTCCACCGTCGTTCAGATGTCGAGTATGACGAAAAAAACAGCCTGTTTTATGCATCACTTACATAAAAAGGCTGATTTTTTCTGTATTCAATATTACATCGGGGTCGGGTTTTCATAATCAAACGAGCTTTGCGGTTCTTCCTTCTCCCTGAGGTCGATATCCTCGTTGTCACCCTGTGTGAAGCTGCCGTCATAGGAAACGGTGCAGCTCCTGCAGATATACTGATCGTCATTATTGCGGAAGGTATAGAGTATCCTGACGGAATCGCCGCCCCACTCCGTCTTGAACTGACCGCTCGAAAACGGAAGGAAGCTGTCTGTTCTGACGTCGGCAAGCTTTTTCTCATTTCCGTCAAGGTACAGTTCAAAGCCCGATGTCTTGTCATCGGAATATTCCTTGACGGTCAGTGATCGGCTGCCGTCGCTGTTTGTCAGGGTATAGGTGCTATAGCGCTTTATCTCAACATATTCCTTCATCATATTGACTGATACAAGGTAGACAAGAGCGCCTGCTGCCAGAAGACCGCAGAAGCAGGTGGACAGAACGGTAATATTAATGGCAGTGTCGCCCGCCTTGAATTTTTTCAGTATCGGCAGCATTATCAGACCGAAGATCATCAGGCTTACCACTACTACAAGAGCTACCAAAACAAAGGTGTTATTCATTATCAGGGTTCTCCTTTCGGGTATCGTTATCTGAGGAAGCGTTGCTTTCCGAACACTCCCTGCATATTCCGTAGAATACCGTTCTCAGAGGATCCACAGCAAAGCCGTGTTCTGAAAAAATGTGAGAGGCAAGCTCCTTGACCCGACTGCATTCAAGATGTATCAGTCTGCCGCATTTCTCGCATTTAAGGTGAAAATGCTCATGACATTCCCTGTCCGGCTCTGCATACTGAAAGCAGGCGCCGGTGGAGCTGTCAACGGTATATTTTCTGACAAGCCCCTGTTCGACAAGCCTTTCAAGGTGTCTGTATATCGTTGCCGTTCCCACATGAGTTCCCTGTCCCGTAAGATAATCGCTGATACCGTTTACCGTGACATGGCTGTCCTTATGGTCGGTCATGTATTTCAGAATGGTGTCGCGCTGTTTTGTTTTATATCCGTTTGAGCCGCTCATTCTCTGCTTCACTCCGCATTTATAATGAAAACCATTTTCATCTTACACTATTGAACAGCGATTGTCAATAATACTGAAATTACACATTTGTCACACCTGTAATTACACATTTGTCACACCTTTGCATGCTTTTCACAAAAGTATTTCCGAAGAAGCGCGCACATAACCGCGAACAGCCGCACTGTCTTTCTGACAATGCGGCTGCACCTGTTATTCTGCGGTCTTTTTTTCTTCAAGCCTGTCGAAAACGAAACCTCCGTCACGGAAATCACATTTAATGCTGTCTCCCGACTTTATGCTTCCGTCGAGCAGCTTTTCGGAAATAGCGTCCTCTATCCTTGACTGGATAGCCCTTTTGAGCGGTCTTGCGCCGTACACCTCGTCGAAGCCTGCGTCTGCGACCGCCTTTACCGCTTCATCACTGAATGATGCCTCAACACCTATCTCGCTGAGTCTTGACTTGAGAGATACAAGAAGCTTTGAAGCTATGCTGCATATATCCTCACCGGTAAGTCTGTTAAATACGATGATGTCATCGACCCTGTTGAGAAATTCGGGCTTGAACACCTTTTTCAGCTCTGACAGCACGCTTTCCCTGATCTTCTCCTCGTCTCTCTGAGAAGTCTCCTCCCCGCCGAAGAAGCCGAGATTCGTCTGCTTTTCTGTGATGAGCCTTGCTCCGACATTTGAGGTCATGATTATCACCGTGTTTCTGAAATTGACATGTCTGCCCTGAGAATCGGTAAGCCTGCCGTCATCAAGTATCTGAAGGAGCATATTGAATACATCGGGATGCGCCTTTTCGATCTCGTCGAAAAGGAGCACCGAATACGGACGTCTTCTGACCGCCTCCGTGAGCTGACCTCCTTCGTCATAACCGACATATCCGGGCGGAGAGCCTATCAGCTTTGACACTGTGTGCTTCTCCATGTATTCCGACATGTCAAAGCGTATCATTGCGTTCTCATCTCCGAACATAGCCTGCGCAAGAGCCTTGCACAGCTCTGTTTTTCCTACGCCGGTGGGACCGAGGAAGATAAAGGAGCCTACAGGTCTGTTGGGATCCTTAAGACCGACCCTGCCCCTGCGTATCGCCCTTGCCACTGCGGAGACTGCCTCATTCTGGCCGACTATCCTCTCGTGAAGAATATCCTCCAACCCTAACAGTCTTTCGCTTTCCTCCTGTGTAAGCTGTACTACGGGAACACCTGTCCAGCTTGAAACAATTTCAGCTATATCCTCTGGAGTGACCTCTCCGTTTTTATGCTCGTTCTTCTCCTGCCATTCCCTTTTCCTTTTCTCAAGCTCCTCACGAAGCTTCTTTTCCTCATCCCTTATCCTTGCCGCTCTCTCAAATTCCTGAGTATTGACCGCCTCAGCCTTTTCCTGCTCCAGCGACTTGAGCTTATTCTCGCTCTCCTGAAGATCGTCAGGCGCAGTAAAGGCTCTCAGGCGTACTCTTGAGGCTGCTTCATCAACAAGGTCGATAGCCTTGTCAGGCAGGAATCTGTCTGCAATATAGCGTGAGGAAAGCTTTACAGCAGCATCTATCGCCTCATCGCTTATCTTGACCTTATGATGCGCTTCGTATCTGTCACGAAGACCTTTGAGTATCTCTACAGCTTCCTCCTCGGTAGGCTCACCTACTGTAACCGGCTGGAAGCGTCTTTCAAGCGCCGCATCCTTTTCTATATACTTGCGGTACTCGTTGATAGTGGTAGCGCCGATCACCTGAAAATCTCCTCTTGCAAGAGAGGGCTTGAGGATATTAGCCGTATCTGACGACCCCTCTGCGGAGCCTGCGCCTATTATCGTGTGAAGCTCGTCGATAAAGAGTATGATATTGCCCGACTTCTTCACCTCGTCTATCGCACCGCTTATCCTGTCCTCAAAATCGCCTCTGTATTTTGTTCCTGCGATCATGCTTGTAAGATCAAGAGCAACTATTCTCTTGTTTTTGAGCGGCTCAGGAACATCACCTTTAACTATTTTGAGTGCAAGACCCTCAGCCACCGCTGTTTTGCCGACGCCGGGCTCACCGATAAGACACGGATTATTTTTTGTCCTTCTGGAAAGTATCTGGATAACTCTCTCGATCTCCTGCTGTCTGCCGATAACAGGGTCAATGCCTCCCTTTGCCGCTATGGCAGTGAGATCTCTGCCAAACTTGTCAAGCATTTTGGTGCTGCCGCCCTCTGA
>ONFW01000223.1 GCA_900317215.1 uncultured Eubacteriales bacterium
GGTTTATTGCCGCGCTCTCCTTTGTAATAGTACGGCTCTACTATTTTGATAAATGAATCCCACGGAATAATGCTATCCATTTTGTTCAGAAATTCTTTTTTGTTGGTTCTGGCTGCACCAAACTCATCGTTTATTTCTGCCAGTGTCATCTGTCTGTTCATGATTAAATTATATCATATTTTCGATAACTTTTCAATTGTGCGGTGTTGCCCTAAAGAGAATACTATCCTTTTCGATGCACTGAAGCTCTAAAACCAATTCAACGCCGACCAGACTATCAGCGGAAAAGGAAAAAGAGTTTTCCTCCTCGTGACTGCATCTGATGCAGAATTCTCCGCACCTCAGCTCCATTTTAGCACCTTTTTCATTTAGTACGCCGCAGCCGTACTTGCAGATCAGCAAATGCAGACGATCACCTGCATCTTCACTTTGCAGTACGGGCTTTCGCATATCCGGTATACGCCCGCCGTCGATCAGATACGTATACACCTGTAAGCCTTCGACCGGAAAATATGCAATTATCTTATCCTTGCTTTCACCGCAGATACGTATTTCGGCACGCTGCTTTGTTGTATCAATTGTGGCAGCAGCCCCCTCAGGTATTGCCAGATCGGTAATATTCACAATACCAACTCCCGCTGAGCATACATAATTAAAAGCTCGATACAGATAACACTATTTATTAACACTATTAATTTTTATTATAGCATCTCAAATGATTTCAGACAATATCAAAAAAAAAAAAAAAGAAATGCCCTTTTAGAAAGCAAAATGATTATTTCAGGCATTATCTCATTATAAACAGCCTGCGCCGACCGATATCTTTGCAGACAAGGAGGCAAGACACCGTAAACGGTTCTAAACCGAAAAAGACACGGCAGACCCGCAAAGGATCGCCGCGTCCTTATTGTTGAGATCATTTTGCCATTGCAAGCGACTTTTTTCGCCATTTTCCGCTTCTCCAGCGAATCACCATGAGCGCACCTCTGAAACATTCGTCAGCTATCGTGGCGAGCCAAAGTCCGTATATACCCATTCCGAAGACAACAGCAAGCAGATATGAACCGCCTACGCTTAGCACCCAATTAGAGAATACTGCACATACAGTGGGATATAAAACATCTCCCGTCCCCCGAAGGCTTGCGATAAGAACAAGATTTGTCGTTCTGCCAAGCTCGAGAAAAACATTTATCATAAGTATCTGCGAGGCTATGGCTATTACAGCAAAAAAAAAAAAAAAAACGGAGATAAGCTGCACTCTCAGCAGGATCCCTGCACAGGAGGCAAGCATTGCGAAGGTCAGCGCCGCTCCGTAAGCCCTTAAGCCCTGCCTGTAGGCATCATCGTATTTTCCCGCTCCTACAAGATGCCCGATAAGTATCTGCGACGCCTGCCCTATGGAAACCGAAAAGATATAGAAAAATACCGTTATCATCTGTATATAGGTCTTTGCGATAAGTTCCTGCTCCGTCATGCAGTTGAGAACTATTGAGGTTATAACAAGCTGAGACAGATTATATAAAAACGTCTCCAGCGCCGCAGGCACTCCCACCTTTATGAACAACAGAATATCCTTTGCAGGAAAGGGTCTGAGAAGTCTGAAGCAGGAGGGCCTCTCCACTGTTCTGAACAGTATTACCGCAAGGACGACGGCGCCTGCGACACGGCTTATCACCGTTGCCAGCGCTACTCCGAAGATACCCATTTTCGGCAATCCGAAAAGACCCAGAACAAATATCACATCAAGCAGTGTGTTGACAAGGTTCATTCCCACCGTAACAAGCATTGGCAGCTTGGTCTTGCCATGGCTGCGGATTATCACAGCCATAGAGCTGAGCAATGCCTGCAGAAACAGAAAGCCTCCGACTATAGACAGATATTGTCCTGCAAATTCAAGAACATTTCCCTTTGCGCCGATCAACTCAAGAACAGGACCGCTGAATATAAGCAGCACTGCGCTCACCGCCAGACCCGTGACAAGCTGCAGAACTATCGAAAGCGCCGCTGTGCGGGAGGCCTCCTTCCTTTTTTCTGCGCCGAGATATTGGGTGATAAGTATCCCTCCTGCGCCGGATATCACCGTGAACACTATCGTTACCACAGACACCGCCTGATTTGCCGTATTAACGCTCGATGCGGCAAGGTCGTCAAAGCGGCTTAGTATGAAAACATCGACCATGCCAAGCATCATGAACAGCACAGTCTCTATCAGCATAGGCCACAAAAGCCCCCACAGCGTCATTTTTTTATTCTTTTTGTTGACCTTTGTTTTTTTATCTTCAACATTCATATATCAAAGTACCGTTCATTTCAAGCCTTTCGCCGTTATAAAGATTTGAATACAGCAGCCTTCCCTCTGCTTTTATATCCGCATGGCTGTCCCCTGCGTTGATGCATACTCCTATACTCCTGCCGGTTTCGGGGTCTTTGCGGACATAGTGCAGAAGTCTTGGCTCATCATGCATAATATATTCAAAGTTCGTGCCTGAAATGAAGCTGTTTGTATTCCTTATTGCGACAAGTTTTTTGACCTCTTTGAGCATACCGTCATATTTTCCCTGCTCTATCCCGTCCCACGGCATACAGCTCCTGTTGTCCGACGGGTCCCGTCCCTTAAGCGCTATCTCCGTGCCGTAATATATGCAGGGAGTTCCCGGCATGGTGAAGAGCATAGCAAGCTTTTGGATAATAAGGTCGGTATTGCCCTTACATTCCTCCGCGGCCCTTGTTGTATCGTGTGTATCCAAGAAATTAAAAAGCACCTGCTCCACCTGCTCGGGATACATCAGCAGGCATCTGTTCAGCGCATACATGAAGTCTCTGGCCGTAACAGATTTTTTTCTTGTAAAGTCATTAATACACTCGCTCATCGGATAATTCATAACTGAATCATACTCGGTGCCGTCAAGCCATTTTATCGCATCGAACCACATCTCCCCCAGAAGGAAGATATCCTTTTTCAGCTTCTTCAGCGCAATTCGCAGCTCGCGGAGAAAGGTGTGCGAAACCTCATCACCCACGTCAAAGCGTATGCCGTCGATATCCCATTCCCTGACCCAATAGGAGCATATATCCGTGAAGTAGCCGATCACCTCCGGATTATTCGTATTGAGCTTTGGCATGCCTGCCCAGAACGAGAAGGTAAAATATCTTTTATCCGCCGTATCAAACCGCGGAGAAAGAAAATCCTCCCGGTTTATAAAAAACCAATCATAATACTCCGAATCTCTGCCCTTTTCACAAACATCACGCCATGCGAAAAATTCCGTTCCGCAGTGATTGAACACTCCGTCGAGCATCACCCTTATCCCAAGCTCATGCGCTGTTCTGACCAGCTCGCGCATATCCTCCTCACTGCCCAAGAGCGGGTCTATAGTTTTGTAGTCAAATGTATTGTATCTGTGATAGCTGCCCGAAAGAAAAACAGGGGTCAGATATATGCCGCCTATCCCAAGCTCCCGAAGATAAGGAAGTCTTTCTGTGATCCCCCTGAGATCTCCTCCGTAATACGCTCTGTACGGATCGCGGACAGGTCCTCCCCACGGAAGAAGAGAGGGCAGCTCTGCGCTGTTCACAGAGCGGCAGAAGCGGTCGGGCATAATCTGATACCATACCGTATCCCTCACCCACTGCGGTGGAGCGATCACATCAGACGGATTTATCCAAGGAAATTTATAATAAAGCGTAAAGCTGTTATCCTTATCCTCCTCGGTACAAAGCTTATTGTCAAAGAGAAGACATTCCCCGTCCTTACAGAAAAGCTTAAAATAATACTGCAGCCTTTTAAACGGCGGCTCTATTCGGCTGCTCCACACAAGACCGTTTTCAAGCTCCATTTCAAGCTTCATTTCATCAGGCTTGCCATACCAGCTTTTCTTTCTTGTCAGCTCATTGATAAATGGATCCGAACACATCAATACTGCTTTGTTCACGCTCTTGTCCGTTACCAGACGAATAACTACGGTGTTTTCGTCTGCAGCGAAGCACATATCCGACGTACTCCTGTGATATGCGGATATTTTATCCAATGCGATCACCTCTTTCTGATTTGTTCTTTATTACCATTATAATATGTCCTTATACAAAAATCAACCATACGCTGTATTTAGCTCTTGTCTGATATTGCCTTAAGGCAACACCGCATAATTGCGAAGTCATTGAAAATATGATATAATAAAAACATGAACAGACAGATGACACTGGCAGAAATAAA
>ONFW01000221.1 GCA_900317215.1 uncultured Eubacteriales bacterium
ATTAAAGCTGTCTCCGTTTTCGGAGCTTATGGTCACTGTTTTCCCGCTGAGCTTTTTTATTAAGAGTCTGAAAAGCTCCTTTCGGTTAAATTCCTTGCTCGAACGCAAGCTTTCCCGTGCCGTTTCATACCCTGCTTCGGCGTGCCAGTAAATTGACATTGCTGCGACCTCCTTTAAAGCTGTATATGCGCCTAAAACACACAAAAAACTCCGCACCCGAAAAGGATGCGGAGATAAGAAGCAATATTCAACGGCAGTTTATCAGTACATACCGCCCATTGAGGGATCTACTGCGGGAGAAGCCGGTGCAGGCTCCTTGATGTCGGCAACAAGAGACTCTGTTGTGAGAACCATGCTTGCTACAGACGCCGCATTCTGCAGAGCGCTTCTTGTAACCTTTGTCGGGTCAACGATGCCTGCGCTCATCATGTCGGTATACTCCTCTGTAAGCGCATTGAAGCCGTAGCCTATCTTGTCGGCTGTGAGGATCTTGTCAACGATGACAGAGCCCTCAAGTCCTGCATTGGCTGCGATCTGACGAACAGGCTCCTCAAGTGATTTGAGCACGATCCTTGCGCCTGTCTTTTCGTCGCCCTCAAGCTCTGCAACAAGAGCTTTAACAGCGTCAGAGGTGTTAAGAAGAGCTGTGCCGCCGCCTGCTACGATGCCTTCCTCAACTGCTGCCTTGGTAGCTGCAAGAGCGTCCTCGATGCGGAGCTTCTTCTCCTTCATCTCGATCTCTGTAGCTGCACCGACCTTGATGACTGCAACGCCGCCTGCAAGCTTTGCAAGACGCTCATGAAGCTTCTCTCTGTCAAAGTCTGAGGTAGAAGTCTCTATCTGAGCGCGGATCTGAGCAACTCTGCCCTTGATCTCCTCTGCGTCGCCTGCGCCGTCAACGATGATAGTGTTCTCCTTGTCGACCTTGACCTGACGCGCTCTGCCGAGCTGATCTATAGAAGCGTCCTTAAGCTCAAGACCGATCTCAGATGAGATGACCTGACCGCCTGTAAGAACGGCGATATCGCGGAGCATTTCCTTTCTTCTGTCGCCAAAGCCGGGAGCCTTGACGCCCACGCATACAAAGGTGCCTCTGAGCTTGTTGAGAATGATAGTTGTGAGAGCCTCGCCCTCGATATCCTCAGCAATGATAACGAGCTTTTTGCCTGCCTTGACGATCTCCTCGAGAAGAGGCAGTATCTCCTGAATGTTGGAGATCTTCTTGTCTGTTATGAGAATGTAGGCGTCGTCTATAACAGCCTCCATTTTGTCTGTGTCGGTACACATATAAGGAGTGATGTAGCCTCTGTCGAACATCATGCCCTCAACGACCTCAGAGTAGGTCTCGGCTGTTTTGCTCTCCTCAACGGTGATAACGCCGTCCTTACCGACCTTTTCCATAGCCTCTGAGATAAGGCTGCCGATGAACTCATCACCTGCGGAAATTGTAGCAACTCTTGCGATATCCTTGGAGCCCTCAACAGGCTTGGAGTTCTTTTTGAGAGTATCGACTGCAGTGTCAACAGCCTTGCTGATGCCCTTTTTAAGCACCATGGGGTTAGCGCCTGCCGTCACGTTCTTCATGCCCTCACGAATGAGAGCCTGAGCAAGAAGGGTAGCGGTTGTGGTGCCGTCGCCTGCAACGTCGTTTGTCTTGATAGAGACTTCCTTGACAAGCTGTGCGCCCATGTTTTCAAAGGCGTCGTCAAGCTCTATCTCCTTTGCGATAGTAACGCCGTCGTTCGTGATGAGCGGAGCGCCGAATTTTTTATCGAGGACCACATTTCTTCCCTTGGGGCCGAGTGTGATCTTGACTGTATCTGCAAGCTGATCGACGCCTCTCATGAGCGCCTTTCTTGCGTCCTCGCCGTAAGCTATCTGCTTTGCCATAAAAAATACCTCCGTTTTTATTGAATTACTCAACTACCGCAAGGATATCTGACTGACGAACGATTGAGAACTCCTCGCCGTCGAGCTTGACATCGGTGCCTGAGTATCTGCTTGTGATGACCTTCTGCCCCACCTTAACGAACATGGTGACCTCGTTGCCGTCGACCATTCCGCCGGGACCTACTGCAACTACTGTTGCAAACTGAGGCTTCTCCTGTGATGCCGCCGTAAGAACGATACCGCTCTTGGTGGTCTCCTCCGCCTCCTCTGCCTTTACAACTACTCTGTCCAGCAATGGCTTGATAGTCATAGTAATACTGCCTCCTTTTATCTTTTTATAATGCTGAACGGCTCTTTAAGAGCCGTTATATGATTTAGCACTCTCGTCTTTCGAGTGCTAAACATATTGTATACTCTTTTGTTAAAAAAATCAAGTATTATTTGAAAATTTTTTTCAGAATACTATCATCGTCTCACCAAAGCAAAGGCACGGCGCTGCCGTGTATCAGGCAGACCGTGCCGGTGGGATCTTTTGCAAGGCTGCGGAAGGAAATATCATTTCAGCCTTCCGATATCCTTTCTGTAGTGAGCGCCCTCAAAGGAGATCTTCTCAACTGCGGCGTATGCTTTTTTCAGAGCCTCGTCAAGGGTCTTGCCGGAGGCTGTTATCCCCAGCACTCTGCCGCCGTTGGTGTAGAATTTACCGTTTTCAAGCTTTGTGCCTGCATGGAATACCTCAACACCCTCGAGCTGACCGTTTTCGTCAAGACCGGTTATCTCAAGCCCCTTCTTGTACGCCAGCGGATATCCTCCGGAGGCCATTACTACACAGGCTGTCGCCTCGTCGCTCCACTCGATGCTGAGCTGGGAGAGCCTTTCGTCTATGACAGCCTGTATTATATCCACAAGGTCTGTTTTTAGACGAGGCAGGACTACCTGAGCCTCGGGATCTCCGAAGCGGGCGTTATATTCAATCACCCTGGGGCCTTCGGGGGTTATCATCAGTCCGAAATAGAGACAGCCCTTGAAGGTCCTGTTTTCGCTGTTCATTGCCGCAACAGTCGGCTCAAAGATAGTTTTGCGGCAAAGCTCGGCTATCTCGGGGGTGTAATAGGGATTCGGGCTTATCGTTCCCATGCCGCCGGTGTTGAGCCCTTCGTCGTTGTCCTCAGCACGCTTATGATCCTTGCTCGATACCATGGGAACAAGGGATATGCCGTCGGTAAAGGCAAGCACGGATACCTCCGGTCCGGTGAGATATTCCTCAACGACAACTCTGCTGCCGGATTCGCCGAATTTCTTATCCTCCATTATCTCCTTTACAGCCTCTCGTGCCTCGCTGAGTGTCTGAGCTATGATGACTCCCTTGCCCAGAGCAAGACCGTCCGCCTTGATGACAACGGGGAATTTATTCTGCTGTTCGATATACTCTACAGCCTTTGCAGGGTCGTCAAATACCTCATAGGCCGCCGTGGGTATGCCGTATTTTTTCATAAGGTTCTTTGAGAAGACCTTGCTGCTCTCTATTATCGCAGCCTCTGCTCTCGGGCCGAAGGCTCTTATCCCGTTTGCGTTGAGGGCGTCTACCATGCCTGCCGCAAGGGGATCATCAGGCGCAACAAAAACGAGATCGACCGCGTTCTCCTTTGCAAAGGCAACTATCCCCGCCTTATCCATTGCGCCGATATTTATGCACTCTGCGTCCTTTGAAATGCCGCCGTTGCCCGGGGCGGCGTAGATCTTGTCTACCTTGGGACTTTCCTTCAGCTTGCGGATTATCGTGTGTTCTCTGCCGCCGCTGCCGATTACAAGAATTCTCATGAGCTGTTACCTCCGGAATATGATCTTATCAGAGAGATTTATCAATGGTGGAAAAGGCGTATACCCGTGAACGCCATGGTCATTCCGTACTTATTGCAGGTCTCTATTACGTTATCGTCACGGATAGAGCCGCCAGGCTGAGCGATGAACTCAACACCGCTGCGTCTTGCTCTCTCGATGTTATCGCCGAACGGGAAGAAGGCGTCTGAGCCGAGGGATACTCCGCTGAGGGTGGAAAGCCAGTCCTTCTTTTCCTCTTTTGTCAGAGGCTCAGGCTTCTCTGTGAAGAAAAGCTCCCATGTGCCGTCACGGAGAACGTCGTCATAATCGTCGGAGATATAGACGTCTATAGTATTGTCACGGTCGGGTCTGCGGATATCCTCACGGAAGGGCAGCGCAAGCACCTTGGGACACTGACGCAGATACCAGTTGTCGGCCTTGCCTCCTGCAAGACGGGTGCAGTGTATCCTTGACTGCTGACCTGCGCCCACGCCTATCGCCTGACCGTCCTTTGCATAGCAGACGGAGTTCGACTGAGTATATTTAAGCGTGATGAGAGCGATGATGAGATCACGCTTTGCCTCCTCGGTGAAGTTTTTGCTGTCGGTAACGATGTTTTTAAGCATGTCGCCGTCGATTTTCAGATCGTTCCTGCCCTGCTCAAAGGTGATGCCGTAAACCTGCTTATGCTCGATAGCCGCAGGAATGTAGGAGGGGTCTATTTTTACGATATTATATGTACCCTTTCTCTTTGATCTGAGTATTTCAAGAGCCTCGTCCGTATAGCCGGGAGCGATGATACCGTCTGATACTTCTCTCTGCAGCAGGAGAGCTGTCTGCTTGTCGCAGACGTCGGAGAGAGCCGCCCAGTCGCCGTAGGAGGACATTCTGTCCGCACCCCTTGCCCTTGCATAAGCTGTTGCAACGGGAGAAAGCTCAAGATCGTCCACAAAGTATATCTTTTTGAGAGTATCGGAAAGCGGGACCGCCACAGCTGCTCCTGCAGGACTTACATGCTTGAAGGACGCCGCCGCCGGAAGTCCCGTTGCGGCTTTAAGCTCGTTTACAAGCTGCCATGAGTTGAAGGCGTCGAGAAAATTGATATAGCCCGGTCTGCCGTTGAGCACAGTCACGGGAAGCTCGCTTCCGTCCTCGATATAGATGCGTGAGGGCTTTTGATTAGGGTTGCAGCCGTATTTAAGTTCAAGCTCTTTCATTTTGAATCTCCTTTATCATCATTTGTTTTTGTTGATTATCCTGTCCTCATATTCTCC
>ONFW01000220.1 GCA_900317215.1 uncultured Eubacteriales bacterium
ACCGGTCTTTCTTCTGTGCATAAGGCGCATTTTATCAGTGAGCTTTGCCGTCAGACAGAGCGAAGGGCTCTTGTTATCGCAGGAGATGAAACAGAGGCGGCAAGGCTGTGCTCAGACCTCAACGCTATGGGGACAAGGGCGGTGTTCTATCCCGCAAGAGACTTCACCTTCAGAGAAGTTGAAGGCGTTTCAAGGGAATTTGAGCATCAGCGTATCGGAGCGCTGTACTCCTATGCCTCGGGAGAAAGCAGAGTGCTTATCTGCTGTGCAGACGCCGCCATGCAGTATACGATACCGAAGGAAAAGCTGCTCTCCTCTGCAATAGAAATAAAAGAGGGCAGCAAATGTACAAGAGATGAGATCATAGCCTGCCTCAATTCGGGAGGTTATGTTCGTGTCGAGCAGGTCGACGGGACCGGTCAGTTTGCGGCAAGAGGCGGAATACTCGATTTCTTCATACCCTCCTCCCCCTCCCCGTGCAGAATAGAATTCTGGGGCGATGAGATAGACACCATATCGTCCTTCGACATAGAAACACAGCGCCGGACCGAAAGACTCAGCGGCTTTGTCATCACGCCCTCAAGTGAGCTTATCTTTGACGACGCTGCTGCTCTTGCGGACAGGATAGATGCAAAAGCCCGTTCTCTCAGGGGAAAAACCGCAGCTCAGGCAAAACTCATCCTTTCAAGGGAGAGCGAGCTTTTAAGGAGCGGGGGCAGACTTGCAAGCGCAGACAAATTTTACAGTCTCATCTACGAAAAGCCTGCGGACATCTTTGATTATACAGACAGCGGTGATATAGTATTCATTTCGGAGCAGGCAAAGGTAAATGATAGAATGAAAAGCACGCTGTGGCAATGGGGCGAGGATATAAAGGATCTTCTTGCCGAAGGGATACTCTGCAAGGGACTTGATTGTTTTACCGGAGATAAGACTCAGCTTTACCGCTCCGCCGAAAAGCACAGCCTGATATTCTGTGAGAACTACACAAAAGGAACAAGCGAGCTTCCTTTGAAAACCCTTGTGAACTTCAACGTCCGTCAGCTTTCAGCATGGAGCGGGTCGATAAGCGTTCTTTGTGAGGATCTTGAAACTCTTGCAGCAAAGGACAGGAGCTGCGTTATCCTTGCAGGCACCGGAAAAGCTGCCGAAAACCTGTATAAAATGATGACAGACAAGGGCTTTGATATCAGTCTGATAAATCAGGAGGATGAACTGTCCGGAAGCGGCATATATATTTCGGAAGGAACTCTCTCCTCCGGCTTTGAATACTACGATTCGGGCTTCTGTCTGATAACACATCAACTCGTTTCTGAGGCTGCAAGGGAAAAGAAGCGCAGACGCACAAAGAGCAAGGCTATCTTCAGTCTTGCAGAGCTTTCTCAGGGCGATTATGTTGTACACAGCGCTCACGGTGTGGGTATCTTTGAAGGCATACACAAGATCGAGCTTGAAGGCATAATCAAGGACTACATTAAGATAAAATACGCACGGGGAGATATACTCTATGTTCCGGTGACCCAGCTTGACCTTGTTTCAAAATATATCGGTCCTCATGAGGACAGCACTGTCAGACTGAACAAGCTCGGCGGCTCCGAATGGCAGAGAGCCAAGAACAGGGTCCGCAGCGCAGTAAAGGATATTGCAGACGAGCTTATCAGACTGTACTCGGCAAGAATGAGCGCAAAGGGTCATGCCTTTCCACAGGATACCGAGTGGCAGCACGATTTTGAGGCAAGGTTTGAATATGAAGAGACTGCCGATCAGAAGCGCTGCATTGAGGAAATAAAGGGCGATATGGAGCGTTCGGCGCCCATGGACAGGCTTTTGTGCGGAGATGTGGGCTTCGGAAAGACAGAGGTAGCTTTGAGAGCAGCCTTCAAGTGCGTGACCGACTCCAAGCAATGC
Source organism: uncultured Eubacteriales bacterium (assembly GCA_900317215.1). Classification (GTDB taxonomy): domain Bacteria; phylum Bacillota; class Clostridia; order Oscillospirales; family Acutalibacteraceae; genus UBA1213. Next base: position 1,909 of record ONFW01000220.1, read on the forward strand.
GCCCTTTTAGTTCCGACCACCATTCTGGCATGGCAGCATTACCAGACAGTTCTCAGACGCTTTGAGGGCTTTCCCGTGAGCATAGAGCTGCTCTCACGCTTCCGCACCCCCACTCAGCAGGAGGAGATCCTCAAAAAGCTGAAGCGCGGGGATATCGACATGGTCATCGGGACACACAGGCTCATTTCAAAGGATGTTTCCTTCCGTGACCTCGGACTTGTCATCATAGACGAGGAGCAGCGCTTCGGAGTCTCACAGAAGGAAAAGCTGAAGGAGCTTTGCAAGAATATTGATGTACTCACGCTTTCCGCTACCCCTATCCCAAGAACTCTGAATATGGCAATGTCAGGCATCAGGGACATGTCTTCAATAGAAGAAGCCCCGCAGGACAGACACCCCGTTCAGACCTATGTTCTTGAATACGATGATGCAGTTATAAACGAAGCAATAAGAAAAGAGCTTCGCAGGGGAGGACAGGTATTCTACCTGTATAATTCTGTCGAGGGGATAGAGCTAAAGGCAAAGGATATCAGTGAAAGGATCCCCGAGGCAAAGGTAGCTTTCGGTCATGGAAAAATGAGCGAAAACGAGCTTTCTGAGGTATGGAGAAAAATGCTTGAGCAGGAAATAAATGTTCTCATCAGCACAACTATCATCGAAACAGGCGTGGATATCCCCAACGCCAACACTCTGATTATCGAAAATGCCGACAGGCTCGGGCTGTCTCAGCTACATCAGCTCAGGGGCAGAGTAGGACGCTCCGCAAGAAGGGCTTATGCATATTTTACCTTCCGCAGAGACAAGGTGCTCTCTGAAATATCTCAGAAAAGGCTTGATGCGATAAAGGAATTTACTGAGTTCGGCTCAGGCTTCAAGATAGCCATGCGTGACCTCGAGCTGAGGGGCGCAGGCAACCTTCTTGGAGCAAAGCAGCACGGTCATATGGCGGATGTAGGCTATGATATGTATATGAAACTGCTCGGCGAGGCTGTAAGCAATGCAAAGGGTGAGGCTCCCGCAGGCAGCGACATCGACTGTCTTATAGATGTCAGGATAGAGGCGCACATTCCCGAGAGCTATATCGAAAACCTCAGCCGAAGGCTGGAGATATACCGCAGGATAGCCGATATACGCAACGAAAACGATGCAAGCGATGTGCTTGATGAGCTTATAGACCGTTTTGGCGACGTACCTGAGGCAGTCAAGGGACTTATCAACATAGCCCTCCTGCGAAGCCGCGCCGAAAAGCTTGGGATATATGAGATAAAGCAGCAGCCCGACTATCTGCTCCTCTATGTTCGTCAGCTCAAATGCGAGGCGGTTGCGGATATCATTGGGAGATTCCCGGGCAGAGCAATGCTAAGCGCAGCATCAAAGCCTTATATTGCTGTCAGGCTGAAAAAAAATGAAAATATCCGCAAGCTCATTAATGAGATAGTTTTCCCCGGAAATGCAGGTATTGTTTGAATTATCTATAAAATCCGTTATACAATATTATGATTTATGCACTAAAAAGGGAATATACGATCAAATATAAGCCCGTAATGCTTGACTTTAACGTGATAATGTGCTATTATTTTGTTAGCTTCATTATGCTCCATAATGAAATCATTTGAAAGGAATGTATATGTATGAACAATCAGAACTATAATCAGCAGCCCTATCAGCAGCAGCCTTATCAGCAGCCTGCTCCTATGCCCCCCCAGCCTCCTATGGCTCCTCAGCCCCCCAGAGCTCCCAAGACACCGTTCTTTAACAACGATATGCTCGCTATGCTCGCATGTGCAGCAAGCCTGCTCGGTTTTGGTCTTGTGATCGCTTCCTTCTCAGTTTATCCCCCTGCTTACGGTCTCATCATCAATATTCTTGCTATTATCTTCTCTGCAGGCGGCTGCTTCCTCTCTTTCCTTTTCGGAAACCAGAGAATAGCTGCAGGCGCTCCCAGAGGTACTGTTTGCACACTCGGCATGATCTTCGGTCTTGTCGGCTTCATTATCGGCATCTTTGCTATCTTCTCAACAGGCTGCTACACCTGCGCAGCATGCAAGACAAAAATAGCCTTCGGTGTTTAATTAGCGGCATCCGAAAATAACTATCCTGATTGGCGGTCATCTGATGATCGCCAATCTTTTTTGAAAGCGCAAACACAACGCTCGTTCGGCATAACGTCGGAACACGCTGAGAACTGAGAAAAAAGAAAAAGGATTGATAAAATGCTCCCAAAAATCAATATTTTCGGCAAGGACTTTCCAATGTACGGCATATGCGCCCTTGTGGGTCTTATCTTCGGCGGGGTGCTGATACTTTTAATGATAAGAAAACGCCGTGACTACAGCAAGATACACATTGTCAATATTCCGATATTTGCAGCAATAGGCGCCTTTGTCGGAGCCCATATTGTTTACTTCATCACAAGACTCGACTTTTTTGTAAAAGCCATGCAGCAGGCAGACAAGGTCTTTTCCTCGTGGGAAAATTTTTCCTATGTCATGTCAGAGGTGTTTGGCGGAATGGTTTTCTACGGAGGGCTCTTAGGAGCTATCCTCGCAGCCTTTATCTACTGCAAGGCGGCCAAGGTGGATTTCAGCCTTTACGCCGACATCTTTGCACCTGCTATACCTCTTTTCCACGCCTTTGGCAGAGTCGGCTGTGTTTTTGCAGGCTGCTGCTATGGGCTTGAGGTAGATTGGGGCATTCCTGTACAGCATTTGCTTGAAAACAATACCATTGAATGGCACAATCATGTTCCTATCCCTCTTATTGAAGCAGGCTGCAATCTGCTGATAATGACCGCACTCATTATCCTCTCGACTAAAAAGCTGAAAAAAGGCTCTCTCATGGGCATTTACTTCATCTGCTACTCAGTTGTCAGATTTATTGATGAGTTTTTCAGAGGCGATGAGATAAGAGGAAGGCTTTTCGGGCTTTCCACCTCGCAGTGGATCAGCATTTTTGTTTTTGCTCTCGGAATATTTATGCTGCTCAACAGATATGTTCTCAAAAAAAAGGAAAGCTTCGGCTATCGTGTTCCTACAGGGGAAGTACCCGAGGGCTATATCTACAACAAGAACGCAGGTGCTGTTTCTCCTCATGAGCAGGCAAAGATGAAATTAAACAGTCCCTCTCAGCCCGAGGCTTCCGCACAGCCAGCAGAAGTCTCAGAGGAACAGCCCATGCAGACAGAAGCGACCGACAGCAAGGAAAAAGATTGATATTTTTGGGATCTGCGCATGAAATTCCTGCGCGGATCCTTTTTTCGATAAAAAAACCTTGTTATAAATAAAAATATGTGGTAGAATAACATTGTTGTATTCCTGTCCGTAGCACAGTTGGATAATGCATCAGACTCCGACTCTGAAGATCGAGGGTTCGAGTCCCTCCGGGCAGAATTTCGCCCCGTCATGCCGTGACGGGGCCTTTTTCTTTGCTTTTTTATGTTCCGAAAAAAAACGAAAGCAAAAAAATGCAGGCACCCGTCATAGAAGCGGATACCTGCTTTTATTCTGCCTGCTTTAGTCTGCAAGACATGTGTCTCCGTTTTCGAGAGCTGCAATGCCGGTGCGAGCCATTTCAAGGATACCGAAGGGGGCAAGCTCTGCAATGAGCTTGTCTATCTGTCCCGGAGTGCCTGATGCACGGAAGGTGAGCGAGCTTTCGCCAAGATTTACAAGAGATGCATGATATGTAGAGGTGAGAGCTATGATATCGTTCCTGTTGCCTGCATCGGAGTTGACCTTGATGAGTATCAGCTCCATTGCAACAGAAGACTCCTCGGGCAGCACCTCTGCCTTTTTGACGTCAACGATCTTAAGCATCTGATTGATGAACTGCTCGACCTGATCGTCATCGCCGCTCATACGCACAGTGAGTCTCGAAAATCCCTCAATTCCCGAAGGACTTGCCGTAAGGCTGTCTATATTGAAGCCTCTCCTTGAAATGAGGCTCGTTATCCTGAGGAGCACACCGGGATGGTTATGCGCCAGCAGGCTGATTATCTGTTTATTCTCCATTGCTATCACTCCATTTCGGTTACCATATCATCTACTGTCTTTCCGGGCGGGATCATTGGAAGCACGTTTTCATCAGGGGATATCCTGCAGTCTATAACTACCGGCTCTTTCGATGCAAACGCCTCTGCAAGCACCTTTTCGGCATCGTCATCATTATGTATCCTGAGTCCCTTTACGCCAAAAGCCTGAGCAAGGGCAGTGAAATCCGTTTTTCTGTGAGGGTCTGTCTGAGAGAATCTTCTGCCGTAGAAAAGCTTTTGCCACTGACGCACCATTCCGAGAACGGTATTGTTCATCACCACAACAATTATCGGCAGGTCATAGGAGCAGACAGTTGCAAGCTCGTTAAGATTCATATGGAAACTGCCGTCACCAGTAAAGAGAATTACCCTCTTCCCCGGATTTGCTACTGCAGAACCCACCGCAGCGCCAAGACCGTAGCCCATTGTTCCAAGACCGCCGGAGGTACACCATCTGCGGGGCTTTTCAAAGCTGTATTTCTGCGATACCCACATCTGATGCTGACCGACGTCAGTCACGATTATATCGTCATCAGAGGCAAGAGCCCTTACAGCCTCTATAACATGATAGGGATGAGCATAATCGTCGGACTTAGGCGTCTCCTTGACTCCGCTCTTTTTTGACCATTCGCTGACCTGAGCATTCCATTCGTCATGCTTTGTCAGGCTGACAGCTTCCGTAAGCCTCGCAAGAGTATCCTTGAGATCTCCGACAAGGCTGTAGTCTGTCCTTACATTCTTGTTTATCTCAGCCTTATCTATATCAAGCTGTATGATAGTTGCCTTCTCGCCGAATTTCTTTCTGTCTCCCGCAACTCTGTCGGAGAATCTTGCGCCCACGGTGATTATCAGATCGCAGTTATCGGCAGCCTTGCCCGTTTCATAGCCTCCGTGCATACCGATAGTTCCCATAAAGAGTCTGTGAGAGGAGGGAAAACCACCGAGACCCATTATTGAGGTAGCTACAGGACAATCCGTTTTTTCGGCAAAATCAAGAAGCTGCTTTTCCGCATCTGAGCTTATAACGCCGCCGCCCATGTATATCATCGGACGCTTTGCGCTGTCGATAGCCTGCGCTGCGGCCTCGAACTCGCTTTGGGAGGAAAGCACCGGCTCCGGGCTGATGACCGGCTCCTCGGGAGTATACTCACAGACTGCACCCGTAACATCCTTGGGTATATCTATAAGCACAGGGCCTTTTCTGCCTGACATGGCTATTCTGAACGCCTTTCTGATAACATTTGCAAGATCCTTTACGTTCTTTACGATGAAGTTATGCTTTGTGACAGGAAGGGTTATGCCGCAGATATCGACCTCCTGAAAGCTGTCCCTTGCGAGCAGGTCATTGGACACATTGCCTGTGATCGCTACCATGGGGATAGAATCCATGAATGCCGTTGCGATACCCGTAACAAGATTTGTTGCGCCGGGGCCTGAGGTTGCTATAACAACGCCGCATTTTCCCGTTGTTCTCGCATAGCCGTCGGCTGCATGGGCAGCGCCCTGCTCATGGGCTGACAGGATATGAGTAATCCTGTCGCTGTATTTATAAAGCGCGTCATAAATATTGAGCACCGCTCCGCCGGGATAGCCGAATACCGTATCCACCCCCTGCTCCAATAAGCATTCTGCAATTATTTCAGAACCGTTAAGCTGCATGATTTTGACCTCCGTATCAGGGCGTATTCTTCGCCCCATGTAATTCCTGAATACAACTTGAGCTTGTCACTCCGATTTTTGTACATATTATATATTACATTCTTTTCAATAATAAGTCAACCTTATTGCGGCAATACTTTAAACAATTATAAAGCGTAGTCATACGTCTTCGAGGCGATTATGTGAAGTAAAATTTCTTGACGGAGAAAAATCCGTAATAATATGCAAAAAAGGTCATGATTATTTTAAAATCATGTTGAAATTTTACCGAAGATAGTATATAATAGTTGTTGATTTGTTCCGAACAGCCGCTCCACCCATTACGAATATCCTATACAGACCACCCTCTGAGAGCGCCTGTAACGGAAGCATTTCATTTTTGCCTAAAAAGGAAAGGGGTATTATTATGTCAAAGTCCAAACTGACACCGAGTGAGGCAAGAGAGCTCATTATCGCAAAGCTTTCGCACAATTTCGGTGTTTCCCCTGCCGACGCGACCGACGAGCATTACTATAAGGCTGTCGCTCTCGTTATCAGGGATATCATGCGTGTCCAGCAGAAGAAGTTTGCTGCCGCTGCTATTAAGCAGAACGCAAAAGTTGTTTACTATCTCTGCATGGAGTTCCTTATGGGACGTTCTCTCAAAAACGATCTGTATAATCTCGGTCTTGAAGAGACAATGACCAAGGCTCTCAAGGGTCTTGATATAAAGATAGACAACATCTACGAGTGCGAGCCCGATGCAGGCCTCGGAAACGGCGGTCTTGGTCGTCTTGCCGCCTGCTTCCTTGACGGTCTTGCCACACAGAACTATGGCGCCATGGGATATTCACTGCGCTATGAGTTCGGTATCTTCAGGCAGAAGCTTGTGGACGGCTGGCAGACCGAGCTTCCCGATTTCTGGCTGCCCGGCGGCTCTATCTGGCTGCAGCCGCATCCCGAAAAGTCTATTCCGATCTATTTTGACGGTCATATAAAAGAATCCTGGGACGGCGAGCACCACTCGATAGAGCTTGAAAATCCCACAAAGGTAATTGCAACTCCCTATGACATGCTCGTTCCCGGTTACGGCGGCAAGGGAATAAACAGACTCAGACTATGGGCTGCATCCTCTGACAATTTCGATATGAAGCTGTTCAACTCGGGCGACTATGTAAGAGCCATGGAGCAGAAGGCTCTTGCAGAAAGCATCACAAGGGTACTTTATCCCGAGGATAACCACTCCGAGGGCAAGAGCCTGCGTCTGAGCCAGCAGTATTTCCTTGTATCCGCTACGATCCAGGATATTATTCAGCGCCACCTCAGAAATTACAACACTCTTGACAATCTCCCCGATGTTGTTGCCATACACCTTAACGATACTCACCCCGTTCTTGCCATTCCCGAGCTTATGAGGATCATGCTCGATGAATGCGGCTACGATTGGGACAAGTCATGGGATATTGTCACAAGAACTATAGCATATACGAACCACACAGTTATGAGTGAGGCTCTTGAATGCTGGCAGGTGGATATGTTCTCAAGAAGGCTGCCCCGTATATATCAGATCGTTGAGGAGATCAACAGGCGCTTCTGTGAGAAGATGAGCAAAAACGGCATTGACGGTTGGAAGATCGGCAGAATGGCTGTTATCAATGACGGCATCGTAAGAATGGCTAACCTTGCAGTCATCGCAAGCCATTCCGTAAACGGAGTTTCAAAGCTCCATAGCGAGATACTGAAGGATTCCGTATTCAATGATTTCTATACAGTTACGCCCGAGAAGTTCAAGAATGTAACAAACGGTATCGCTCACCGCCGCTGGCTGAATCAGTCCAACCCGGGTCTTGCAAACCTCATCACCCAGCTCATCGGCGATGAGTTCAAGAGAGACGCCAATGCTCTTGAAGGGCTTATGGCATATAAGAATGACACTGCCGTACTCGAAAAGCTTGCTGCTATTAAGAAGGAAAACAAAGAGCGCATGGCTAAATACATCAAGGACAACAACGGTATTATCGTTGATACCGATTCTATCTTTGACGTTCAGGTAAAGCGTCTGCACGAGTACAAGCGTCAGCTCATGAATGCTCTTCATATCTACAGCACCTATCAATGGCTGCGTGACAATCCTGATGCGGACTATGTTCCCAAGACCTATATCTTCGGCGCAAAGGCGGCTCCCGGATATTATTTTGCAAAACAGATAATTCAGTTCATAGTTGCTCTTGCAAACAAGATCAACAACGATCCGCGTGTTAATAAAAAGCTCAAGGTCATATATCTTGAGGACTACCGCGTTTCAGTTGCCGAAAAGCTCATTCCCGCTGCCGAGATCAGCGAACAGATCTCTCTTGCAGGAACTGAGGCTTCGGGTACAAGCAACATGAAATTCATGATAAACGGTGCGATCACTCTCGGAACACTCGACGGTGCCAATGTTGAGATCCACGATGTTGTGGGTGATGACAACGCTCTCATCTTCGGCATGACGACACCTGAGGTAAATCAGCTGCTTCGTCAGGGCTATTATCCCTCTATCCCCTACAATAACAACCACATCATCAGAAATGCAGTTGATGGTATACGCAACGAGTTCGGCCCGCAGTTTGAGGACATCTTTGTCTCCCTTTCTACCAAGGATCCCTATATGGTGCTTGCCGACTTCGCTGATTACTCCTCTATCCAGCAGAAGGCCTCAAAGCTCTACCTTGATACCCAGACCTGGAACAGAATGTCGCTTGTCAATATCTCAAAGGCAGGACGCTTTGCCGCTGACCGCTCTATTCGTGATTATGCGGACACTATCTGGGGCTGCAAGCCTGTCAAGTTCTGATAATCTATATAATTAACAGAGTCCCCTCTGCCGATGACGGCAGCATGAGTGTAAAACAAAAAACAGGCACGGTTGACTCAGACAGTCCGCCGTGCTTTTTTTACAGATATACAAGCATAACACTGCCCGTTTACTATATAATCGAATAATGATACAATAATTCATCGTCACGCTTGATTAAAAGCAGACAACAATGTATAATATTGTGGTATGATATACAAGAAAAAGGAGGAAACAAAATGAAGCTCATAACAAACAGAGTATACGGAGCAGAGGATATTCTTCCCGCAGACGTATACCGGTGGCAGTTCATCGAGGACATCATGCGCAAGCAGGCACAGTCCTACGGTTTCAGGGAGATAAGGACTCCCGTTTTTGAGCACACCGAGCTTTTCAACCGTTCTGTCGGAGATACGACCGATATAGTTCAGAAGGAAATGTACACCTTTGACACCAAGGGCGGAGATTCTATATCCCTCAAGCCCGAGGGTACGGCGGGTGCGGCAAGGGCAATGCTTGAGCACGGTATTTATAACGACGGCTATCCGATAAAGGCGTATTATTTCACAGCCTGCTACCGCTATGAAAAAAAGAATTACGGCAGACAGCGCGAGTTCCACCAGTTCGGAATGGAGGTGTTCGGCGCAGCCTCCCCCTTTGCGGATGCTGAGGTAATGTGTGCGGCAAATTCCGTATTTCAGAGACTCGGTGTAAGGGATATAACTCTTGAGATCAATTCTATAGGCTGTCCCGAGTGCCGCCCGAAGTATACAGCCGCCTTAAAGGAATATTTTTCGGCTCATGAGGAAGATCTCTGCGATACCTGCAGATCAAGGCTGCAGAGAAATCCGATGAGAATACTCGACTGCAAAAGCCCCGTCTGCTCAGAAATAGCAAAGAATGCTCCTAATGTGCTTGATTATATCTGCGATGACTGCAGCCGTCACTTTGAGGAGGTAAAAAGCTGTCTTGATGCAGCAGGTCTTGGGTATAAGGTCGAGCCCACTATTGTAAGAGGTCTTGACTATTACACAAGAACCGTGTTTGAATTTGTTGCGCCCGACATAGGCACGGTCTGCGGAGGCGGACGCTATGACGGTCTTGTTGAGGAGCTTGGCGGTCAGCACACCCCCTCTCTCGGCTTCGGCATGGGCATGGAAAGGCTTCTGTTAATGCTTAAAAACCAGAATATAGAGATCCCTGAGCCGCCCTCCTGTGACCTGTATGTTATCGGTCTCGGAGACAAGGCAAAGCTCAAGGCCTTCAGCATAATAGAGGGCGTCAGAAATGCCTCCCTCACCGCAGAGGGAGATATCGTGGGACGTACACTCAAAGCTCAGATGAAATATGCCAACAAGGTAAAGGCACGCTTCAGCATGGTGATCGGCGACAGCGAGCTTGAAAACGGCAGAGCGATCCTTAAAAACATGGAAACAGGCAGTCAGACCTCTGTTTCTCTCGGGGACAGCTTTTTCAGCGAATTCTTTGCCGCTTATGTAGAGGATGACAACACAAAGCTGCTCACACAGCTTGACAATATCAACTGATAAAGGAAGTAATGAAAATGGCAGAGTTTTTGACAGGTATGAAGCGCACCTGCTATTGCGGCGATCTTCGCACCGAAAATATAGGTCAGCAGGTCGTAGTATGCGGCTGGGCTCAGCGTCAGCGCGACCTCGGACAGCTTATTTTTATCGACCTTCGTGACAGAACAGGCATAGTTCAGCTTGCCTTTGACGACAGGACGGAAAAGGCAATTTTTGAAAAGGCTGCCTCCGTACGCTCCGAGTTTGTTCTGGGCGCAAGAGGTATCGTAAGAGAAAGAAGCTCCAAAAACAAGGATATCCCCACAGGAGATATAGAAATAGAGGTCACAGAGCTTCGCATTCTCTCCGAGAGCGAAACTCCTCCCTTTGAGATAATAGACAACTGCCCCACATCGGAGCTTACAAGACTGAAATACCGCTACCTTGATCTTCGCCGTCCCGAGCTGCAGAGGAACATGATCTTCCGTCATAAGGCGGCAAGGGTCACAAGAAGCTTCTTTGACGAGAACGGCTTTATTGAGCTGGAAACTCCCATGCTGATAAAATCCACTCCTGAGGGAGCAAGAGACTTCCTTGTTCCTTCAAGAATACACAAGGGCTCGTTCTACGCTCTTCCGCAGAGTCCTCAGATGTACAAGCAGCTCTGCATGGTGGCAGGCTTTGACAGATATATGCAGATAGCAAGGTGCTTCCGTGACGAGGATCTGCGTGCAGACAGACAACCCGAGTTCACTCAGATCGACCTTGAAATGAGCTTTGTGGACATGGAGGATATCCTTGACCTTGGAGAACGCTATATCAAGCGTCTGTTCAAGGAGGTCATGGACATCGACATACCTACTCCCTTCCCCCGCTTTACCTACAACGAGGTAATGGAACGCTTCGGCTCGGACAAGCCTGACACCCGCTTCGGAATGGAAATATTCGATCTCAGCAAAGAGGTCAGCGGCAGCGGCTTTGCAGTTTTCAAAAATGCTCTTGAAGGCGGCGGCTCTGTGCGTGGCATCACTGCAAAGGGTGCAGTAAAAACCTATACAAGAAAAGAAACGGACAAGCTTGCGGAATACGCAAAGGGTATAGGCGCAAAGGGTCTGGCATGGATAAGGCTCACTGACGACGGCATTTCATCGAGCTTTGCAAAGTTCATGAGCGAGGAGGAAATGTCAGCCATTCTTGCCAAAGCAGGCGCAGAAAAGGGCGACGCCGTATTCATTGTTGCTGATACGGATACAAATACTGTTCTGACGACTCTCGGAGCCCTTCGTCTTGAATGTGCAAAGCGTCTCGATATCATCGGCAAGGGCTTCAACTTCCTCTGGGTAGTCAAGTTCCCGTTCTTTGAGTTCGACAAGGAGAGCGGCGAATGGATAGCAATGCACCACCCCTTCACCTCACCCACCGACGATTGCATGGATAAGCTCGACGGCGATAAGAGCGAGGTATACGCCAAGGCTTACGATATGGTCGTAAACGGAGCCGAGCTTTTATCCGGTTCTATCCGTATAACCAATCCCGACCTGCAGAAAAAAATGTTCTCCATGCTCGGCCTGAGCGACGAGGAGGCTTACCAGAAATTCGGCTTCCTCATGGACGCCTTCAGATACGGAGTTCCGCCCCACGGAGGAATGGGCTTCGGCTTTGACAGGCTTGTAATGCAGATGCTCGGCGCAGCCACACTCAGAGATGTAATTCTCTTCCCGAAGGTACAGAACGCAAGTGAGCCTATGACTAACGCTCCTGCTGACGTAGACCCGCAGCAGCTTGCCGATCTCGGTATTGCTGTTGTAAGTGCAGATAATGAGCAATAACTAAAAACTGACCCGTACACCGAAAGGCTGTACGGGCTTTTTTTGGTATTTTTTCTGATTATTTCACATACCTATTGTTGAGCGACTCCAAAGAGAGCCTTCAAAGGAGGCGGAGCTATGGAAGTGATAGTAAAATATAACGGAGATATTTTTTCCGTAGCCGATAAAACAGGCGCACAGGCGGAAAGGCTCTCTGAGGGCTATGCGATACTCACTCTCCCGGACGGCTCTCTTGACGAGCTATATCTGTTCACGGAGATAGAGGATATTGAGATCCCTAAAAGGCTATATCTCGAAACATCAAAACAGCTTTCCTCAAGCTGCATCACTGCCGTACAAAGCATGACAGGTCAGGGACTGAGCGGAGAAGGGGTCATCGTAGCAGTAATAGATTCCGGAATAGATTACACTCACTCTGCCTTTCGCTATGAAAACGGGGAAACAAGGATCATTTCTCTCTGGGATCAGACTATAGAAGGCTCTCCGCCCAACGGCTTTAACGAAGGTACGGAATACAGCAGAGAGCAGATAAATCATGCCCTCCTGCAGGATCTGCCGTTTATGACGATACCCTCAAGGGATATTCAGGGTCATGGGACTGCTGTTGCCGGAATAGCTGCAGGCTCCTCAGAAATGAACAGCGGCGTCGCCTATGCTTCTGAACTGATAATAGTAAAGGTCGGCAGACGGGGAAGCGATTTCTTTGCTCAGAGCACCGATATCATGAGGGCGCTGAGGTATTGCATCGACAAGGCAAGGGCATTGGGCAGACCTGCTGCGATAAACCTCAGCTTTGGAATGAACAACGGCTCACACGACGGGACCTCTCTCTTTGAAGAATTCATAACCTCAGCCGCTAACGAATGGAAGGTCGTAATAGTTACGCCTACGGGCAACGAGGGAGCTGCCGGTCACCACTATGAATGCAGGATATCTCAGGGACAGACAAAGGATATCAGGTTTTTCACCGCCTCCGGCATAGAAGGCTTTTATATTTCAATGTGGAAAAGCTTTGTTGACAGCTTTTCCCTTGAGCTTATCTATCCCGATGGCACAGGCTCAGGCATTATCAGAGCCGAGGATCACCGTAAGACCGTGAGTTCTCCCGGGCTGATAACAGACATCATTTACGGTCAGCCGACAAGATATTCCTCCGATCAGGAAATATTCATTAGCGTCAGGGCAAGGGACGGATACATCAGCTCTGGAGCATGGACTATCCGGCTTCGCCCCTCTGCGGTTTTTAACGGAAGGATATCCCTCTGGCTGCCTGCCACTGAGGAGGTAGGGACGAGAACATATTTTTCCGAGCCGTCGGTCTATAATACGATGACTATACCGTCAACAGCAAAAAAGGTGATAAGAGTATCCGGCTACAACGACAGCATCGGAAGCATCGCTCCGTTCTCAGGTGTAGGGAGCAGAGATGATACGGAAATGATGCCCGATATATCTGCGCCCTCAGTGAATATCACCGCACCGGCTCCGGGCGGAGGCTATGACAGCGTTACCGGGACGAGCTTTGCCGCCCCCTTAGTAACAGGCTCGGCGGCTCTCATCATGGAATGGGGCATTGTTAGAGGCAACGCTCCTTTTCTTTACGGAGAAAGGCTAAAGGCATTTCTCCGTCTCGGAGCAAAGCGAAGGCAGGACGCTGAATACCCCGACCCCTCCTTCGGCTATGGAAAGCTATGCCTTGAGGAAACTATGAGACAGCTCGAAAAATACTCATTTATATAAGCGGCGCAAAGAATGCGTACTGCAGACAGGAAGCATACTCAGACCGCTGCAACTCATTGCTACAGGAGATGAAGCTATGGACGAGGAGGACAAACTTCCCCTTGAGGAATATGTAAAGCTACCCGGAACGGTCGATTTTCAGGTGATAAACACAAGCCGTTTCAGAGAATACGCACGTGACAAGCCCTATCTCCACTTTGGCACCGAGCTTGAGGGCAGCTATGTCATAGTATATACCAACGAGAAATACATCAAGGATCTGCTTATGGAGCTGGGCAGCGATTTTCTGTCCTTCTATCCAAAAATTCTTTCCCCTCTCGACAGCAGGGAAAATGACAGAAGCGGTATCACTCAGGCGCTTGAGCAGCCCTTTCTCGGGCTTTCAGGCAGAAATGTGATAATAGGGATAGCCGACACCGGAATAGATTATACAAAGGACGTTTTCAGATTTGAGGACGGTACGACAAAGCTTCTCAATATCTGGGATCAGACCGTTGACGGCAAACGAAGCGAGGGACTTTATTTCGGCTCTGATTACAGCAGAGAAGAGATAAACCTTGCCCTTGAAAGCGATGACCCGTTCAGTATTGTCCCCGAAACGGACGAAAACGGACACGGTACCTTCCTTGCCTCAGTTGCTGCTGCAAACGAGACTGCCGACTATATCGGTGCTGCCCCAAAGGCAGATATCATTGCTGTAAAGCTGCGCAGGGCAAGGGATTTTTATATCAGAAGATATCTCCTGTCACCTGATGACCCTGAGCTTTATGAATCCTCTGATATGCTGCTTGGAATAAAGTATATTCTCGACCGGGCTGAGGAGTACAACAGGCCGGCCGTCATCTGCATCGGAATGGGTTCAAATTTCAGCGCACATGACGGCAACACTATTTTTGAAGAGTATATTTCTTTTGTCTCCCAGCGTGCCGGAGTCGCCTTCATCACAGCCGCAGGCAACGAGGCAAATGTTAGGCATCACACACAGGGAAAGCTTTCAGGCACAGGCTCTGTCGAAAATATCAGCATCAAGGTTGGAGAGCAGGGCGCCTCCTTCTCGGTCATTATTTTCGGTCCCGCGTACGATAAGATATCTCTGGGAGTCGTATCTCCCACAGGAGAAGTTATTCCAAGAATACCGTTCCGCTCGGGACTTGAATACTCCGAACGGCTTCTTCTTGAGGAAACAAGAGTTTTTCTCAGATATTTCAAAGATATCAACAATAACATGATAGTCGGCTTTGAAAGGGCTACCGAGGGTATCTGGGATATACAGCTCTATGCAGACTCAATTATTGACGGAAGCTACTGGTCATGGCTGCCTATCACGGGACAGGTTTCCGAGAGCGTGGAGTTTCTTCGCCCCGTACCCGAATATACCATTGTTTATCCCGCTGCAGCAATGCGCTCAATCACCTGCGGCGCTTACAACAGCGACGACGGAAGCCTTTCCGTTTCCTCCTCATGGGGACCCACCCGTCTTCCGAGACTTGAACCGGATTTCGTCGCTCCGGGAGTAGGCGTCAGGGGTATCTATCCTACAGGCTTTGGCACTATGACGGGAACGAGCGCAGCAGCAGCCATTACAGCAGGAGCTGCCGCACTGCTTATGGAGTGGGGCATTATCAAAAACAATATGCCAACTATCAACGGTGATCTCATCAGGAGCCTACTGATAGGCGGCTGCCGCAGGGAGGACGATATCACATACCCGAACATAAAATGGGGCTATGGAAAGCTTGATCTCTACAACAGCTTTATCAATCTGAGAGAGACAGCCTCGGGCTTTACCTTTTCTCAGAAATAAGTTTATCCCGGGAGGTATTTTATGGCTGACGATTCACAGGGCAGCTACGGTCTGCTCAGCGTAAACACCTTTTTTCAAAACATCGGCTTTCCCGCCCGTGACGTGACGATCACTGTGAGCGAAAGCAACGGGGAGGTCATCTCACGGACAACGACCGATAACGAGGGGCAGATACAGCCGCTGAGACTGCCTGCTCCGCCGAGGGGTTATTCGCAGCAGACAAACGAGCCGAGACCCTTTTCGGAGTATGATGTTTCCGCCTCTCTGGAGGGCTATAACACAACTTTAATAAGGAATGTGCAGATATTTACCGATACTCAGGCGGTACAGAATATCTCCCTTCTGTCAGAGGAAAATGATATCACTATCCCCTACCCGACGCTATGGGGGAGCTATCCGCCTAAGATACCCGAGACAAGCATAAAAAAGCTGCCCTTCGGCAGCAGTTTAGCGGTACTTCCCGAGCCTGTCATTCCTGAATTTATTGTCGTACATGACGGCATACCGAGCGACAGCAGGGCTGAAAACTACACCCTGCGCTTCAAGGATTACATCAATAACGTCGCAAGCTCTGAGATATATCCAAGCTGGGAAAGGGAAGCTTTAAAGGCAAATATTCTTGCCATTATTTCATTCACACTCAACCGTGTATATACGGAATGGTACAGGAGCAAGGGCTACGATTTTACAATCACAAGTTCAACCGCTTACGACCAGGCATTCTTTTACGGCAGGAATATCTTCCGTGAGATATCTGATGTTACTGATGAAATATTCAATCTGTATATCTCTAAAACAGATACGAACCAGCCTCTTTTCACCCAATACAGCGACGGCAAACGGGTAGTCCGCAGCGGCTGGCTCTCTCAATGGGGCTCGCAGGAGCTTGCACAGCAGGGCTATTCGGCAATACAGATCCTGAAATACTATTATGGCTATGATATAGCGCTGAAGGAGGCAAAAAGAGTGCAGGGCATTCCCCTTTCCTTCACAGGGATACTTAGAAGGGGCTCACAGGGCGAAAGGGTTCGTGTCGTTCAGTCTCAGATCAATGCAATAGCAAGGAATTATCCCCTCATACCCAGGCTCGTTGTAGACGGCATCTTCGGGGAAAAGACTGAGCAGTCCGTCAGAGTTTTTCAGGAGATCTTCTCCCTGCCTGTTACCGGCGCAGTGAACTTTCCTACCTGGTATAAGCTTTCAGATATCTACAACGCGGTAGCAGGTATATAAAAAAAAGGAGCTGCTGCAGCTCCTTTTTTTTATACTCTATGCGGTGAAAGTGAAAATGCAATATTTGTACTGTGATCTGCGATCCTTTCAAGATTTGTCAGCAGCTCCATAAACAGGGTACCTATCTCAGCGCTGCACTCGCCTTTACTGAGTCTGTTGATATGATTATCCTTATATTCCTCGGTCTTATCGTCTATCTCCTGCTCACAGTTGCTTATGCTTTCGATCAACATGGGATCGTTCGTCCTGCCGAAGAAAAGATCAAAGGTATCCGAGAGCACGCTCTCAACAAGTGCATTCAGATCCTTTATCTCCTCGATCGCTTTCTCGCTGAATTCCTCATTATTCTCTATTATCCTTGAAGCTATCTCGCATATATTCTCGGCATGGTCGCCTATACGCTCAATGTCGCTCACAACATGGAAGTACGAGCCCATCTTCATGAGATCGTGTTCTTCGAGCGGAAGGCTGTTTATCCTCACAAGATATGAGGCTATGCTGTGATTCAGATAGTCGATGACCTCCTCATTCTCTGAGACCTTGGAGATGATCTTTTCATCCTTATTTAGTAATGCCTCCATTGCCATCTTGTAGTTTTTGTCAGACAGCGTACTCATTCTTTCTATTTCCTTGGTTATCTGGTTAACAGCTATCGGGGGAGTTTTAAGAATACGCTCGTCAACAAACTTCAGACGGCATGCTTCCTTTTCCTCTTCCTCCTTTTTGCCCCTGATTATCATACAGGATATCTTAGTGATGAAGTTAACACAAGGAAGCAGCACAATAGTGGAGACTATTGTTGAGATTATATGCACAAGAGACATCTGAAGGGAAATGTTCTTCGGAGACATCGCCTCTACCCACGAGGTAAACGGAGTGAATGCGGTGATCAGACAGAAAATGATAGTTCCGAAAACTGTAAAGAGAACATATGAGATAGACGTCCTCTTTGCATCCTTTGTTGCTCCGATAGAGGATATCACAGAGGTAAAGCAAGCTCCGATATGTATGCCGTAAATAATGTATACCGACTCGGGCAGAAGCAGCGCTCCCGCTGCGCCGAGTGCCTGAAGTATACCTACCGCAGCCGATGAGCTTTGTATAAGAGCAGCAAATAGAATTCCGAAAAGCACCCCGAGGAACGGATTGCTTATTGATGTGATAAGGCTCTTGAATGCGTCAGATTCTGCAAGAGGCTTCAGATTTGAGCTCATCGTCGTCATTCCGAAGAATAGTATGCCGAAGCCCGCGATTATCTGACCCGCATATTTGGTATTGTTTTTTTTGCTGAGAACCACCATAAAGGCGCCAATGAAAATGAATATAGGGGCATACTGCGAAATATTGAACGAAAGGATAAGGCTGGTAGCTGTGGTACCTATTGTCGCACCCATTAACACGCCCATTGCCTGACTGAGCGTCATAAGGCTGGCATTTACAAAGCCGACCACCATGACGGAAACTGCGGTCGAGCTCTGGATTATTGCTGTGACAACAACTCCTACAAGAGCCCCGAGCCAACGGTTTGAGGTTATTTTTTCAAGTATTTTTCTGAGCTTTGCGCCCGCCGCAAGCTCAAGTCCGTCTCCGAGAAGCTTCATTCCATAAAGGAAAAGCCCGAGACCTCCAAGGGCAAGTATTATCTGTGTTACAGTCGATTCATCTGCCATGATCGAACCTCCATACAGAAGTCAGTCCCTGCTGACGTCTTTTTCTTTCTTTTCTCTATTATTTATTATACGACTGATAATATCATATTACATAAGATCAATAGAAATATTCTTTAACCGAATAATAATTATTTCTGTCTCTTATACAAAACGCATAAAGAAATATGAGGTTTTTTATTGCAAGTGTCGATCTGAAGGACAACCGATGCTTTGCTCATTATTCTTAGATATCCAAAGCATCGGAGCCCTT
Organism: uncultured Eubacteriales bacterium; assembly: GCA_900317215.1. Taxonomy (GTDB): domain Bacteria; phylum Bacillota; class Clostridia; order Oscillospirales; family Acutalibacteraceae; genus UBA1213. Next base: position 20,465 of record ONFW01000220.1, read on the forward strand.
CTTTTGTTTGTACTCTTCAATAAGCTTCAGCATCAGCTCATATATTTTTTCCGCAGAATTGCCGTTATAGTTCCTTAAAACAGCCTGGCGCATCCTGCTGCGCTTTTCGGGAGAGCTGATAAGATCTGTAATAATATCTGTGCAGGTCTTATCCTTTTTAAGCCTGACAGCCATTCCGTTTCTTACAAGGTAATCCGCATTCTGCTCCTCCTGCCCGGGAATAGGCTTAAATATTGCCATTGGCAACCCGGAGGCTATAGCCTCAGTCACAGTAAGTCCACCCGGCTTGGTGACTATTATGTCGCTCATACGCATATATTTCTCTACCTGATCCGTAAAATACAGAAGCTTGGTGCTTTTTGACGGCTTCAGATGTCTTGAGTTGCGGTAATTTGAGCGCTGCTGCTTAAGAGTGGGATACATCTCACGCAGCTGATAAAGGGTATTATTTATATCTATTTTGCTGAGATACTTTTCAAATGTCTCAAACAGCTTTTCATTTTTTCCGGTGATCACGATGATCTGGAACTCCGCCTCCGACCTTACCACCTTATGATAGATCTTAAGTACGTCAGTTACTCCGAATGAGCCTGCCATAATGAGAACAGTAGGCAATGCAGGATCAAGTCCCTCCTCCTCAAAGGCTTTCGTGCGGTCGATTTCCTTTAAAAAGCCTGAGTTTATCGGAATCCCGTAGGAATATGCAAGCCTTCTGTCTATTCCTCTATCATAGAGCTGATCCACCATTTCCTGGCTTGAGACGATGTAAGCATCGATCCCCTCGTTTATATATGTCCTGTGAACGGCAAAGTCAGTAAGTATTGTGATAACGGGAAAATCAAGCTCATTGCGCACCTTTACCGAAGAGATCATCTCTGCTGCAAAGGAATGTGTTGTGATGATAATATCCGGTCTGAATTCATCAAGAATAGGGGTAAGTCTCTTTCCCCTGCTTGTCAGCGTCGCTTCAAAAGGGCGGTTGATCGGACTGTTTTTGTCTGAGCCCTTATACATTCCCCCAAAGAGATTAGGCGTATTTTTTGCCATATATTCATATCCGCCTGTTATAGTTTTATTCAATCTCGGGCTTACATACTGTATCGTATCGTATATTTTTACCTCCGATGACGGATCTCTTGAAAGAATATATTCCTTAAGGGCATTTGCGGCTCTCATATGCCCACCGCCCGTTGTTGCAGACAATATCAATACTTTCATCGGCCTTTCCCTCTTTCCTTTATATATAGTACACCTGTATTATACCTCATTTACCCAGCTATTTCAAGAAGAATACTTCATAAGTTATAATATTATAAGTATCCGCTCTTTCGTTGCATCATTTTTATTTTGGGTTCATTATTTTCTAAAATATCACTTGACCTTCGTGCCTTTTTGTTGTATAATACACTTGTTTGCTGGAATAACTCAGTTGGTAGAGTACCTCACTCGTAATGAGGAAGTCGAGGGTTCAAG
>ONFW01000219.1 GCA_900317215.1 uncultured Eubacteriales bacterium
ATGGGATCACGTTAAGGAAATGGGCTTTGAAGTTTATACAACCGCAGAAGCTACACAGAAGGCTGACATCATTATGATCCTTACTCCCGATGAGAAGCAGGCTGACATCTTCAAGAAGGACATTGAGCCGAATCTTACAGAGGGCAAGGCTATCGCTTTTGCTCACGGCTTCAACATTCATTTCAAGCAGATCGTTCCGCCTGAGTTTGTTGATGTATTCATGATCGCTCCCAAGGCTCCCGGCCATACTGTCCGTTCAGAGTATGTTGAGGGCAAGGGTACTCCTGCTCTTGTTGCAGTTTATCAGGACGCTTCGGGTCACTGCCTTGACACAGCTCTTGCATACGGCGCAGGTATAGGCGCTGCTCGTGCGGCTGTTATGGAGACGACCTTCAGGATCGAGACAGAAACCGACCTCTTTGGTGAGCAGGCTGTTCTCTGCGGCGGCGTTACAGCTCTTATGCAGGCAGGCTTTGAGACACTTGTTGAGGCAGGCTATGCTCCGGAGAATGCTTATTTTGAGTGTATTCACGAGATGAAGCTCATCGTTGACCTCATCTATTCCGGCGGCTTCTCACTTATGAGATACTCGATCTCTGACACAGCGGAGTTCGGTGACTACGAGACAGGCAAGAGGATCATCACAGACGCTACTAAGGCTGAGATGAAGAAGGTCCTCTCCGAGATACAGGACGGTACCTTTGCTACAAAGTGGATCGCCGAGAACAAGAACGGCAGAGCTCACTTCAACGCAATGCGTTCTCTCAAGGCTGAGCATCAGCTTGAGAAGGTCGGCAAGGAGATCCGCAAGATGTATTCATGGAGCCAGAAGGATAACAAGTACGCTGACTGATAGCGCAGTTTAATTCTGAATAATAAAAAAGCCTTCGCACATAAACAGGTGCGGAGGCTCTTTTTTTACGTACACAGAAATTCAAACAGCGCTGTACAGCCCTCATATATATCGTTATAAGCCTTATCAAAGTCCCGTGTATACCATGGGTCCGAAACTGTGCCGCCCCTGCTGGTGTATTCAAGCAGAAGGTGAAGCTTGTTTTCATAGTCGTTTCCGATGATGCGCTTTGCATTTTTCATGTTGTTGTTATCCATAACGATAATAAGGTCGTAATATAGATAGTCGTCACGAGTCATTTGCCTTGCGATCTTGCCGTCACACCTTATGCCGTGCTCGAGCAGCTTTCTTTTTGCAGGGGGATAAACAGGGTTTCCGAGCTCTTCTGTTGACGTGGCAGCGGAAGCTATCTCAAAGTCACTCTCGCGATGATTTTTTCTGACTATTTCCTTCATGATAAATTCTGCCATAGGGCTTCTGCAAATATTGCCGTGGCAGATGAACATAACTCTTATCATATAAAATCCCTTTCTCAAATTGCTGTAAAAGGGCATAAAATGCCGCATTTTGCCGATTGCTATGCGGTTCTTTAGTTTTTGACAGAATGGGGCGAAAATTACAATTCCTTGCAAAACGGGGCAAATCGGGGAAGTCGTTAGTAGTAGAATAGTAGTAAAAACGGAGGGTTTTACTACTAAGGTTTTTTTGATTTAGTAAGGAAAATCAGAATTTAGCGTTTTTCTTTTCCAAAATGCCTATACGACAATATACCTATCGGAAGGAAGTAAGCACACCAAAACAGAAGTGCGATCGTACCACCACTGTCACTATCACCATTTGACATACTTGTGAAAATACCTGTCATAGGCATTATAAAGCAACCAATGAAAAAGACACCATGTATCATCATCAGATATTTCAGCCATTTATCAGATTTACTTTCCGCTTTAACAGAAAGTCCGATAAAAAAGGTTGAAAGAGCCATCATTCCATATCCGAGCAAGTCATAATTAAAAAGCAAACCACCTCTTTGGTAATCCAATATCTTTATTGCTTGCGGATTTATATCTTCCAGTCTCACGGTTGTAGTCTGTGCAAAATATACCAATAAGATAATTACAGCATATATTGCAGAAAGGATCATCCCTATATTTGCAGATACCCGCTGTTTCTCAGGGCTTTCATGGTGAAACCCAGCCGCCATTAAGATATAACCTATCGGTAATAGCATACATACGAGGTATGAACCAAATGGAAAATCTACTATCATAAATATTGCAAAGAGGAAAACTGTCAATGTTACTATAGCTGCACCTATTTTTGGTATTAACTTATTCATCTCGTTCACCTGTAAATTCTAATTTACACCATTATACCACAC
>ONFW01000217.1 GCA_900317215.1 uncultured Eubacteriales bacterium
GAGGCGTTTTTTCAAACGAGGCAGGTCTCGGCACCTCACCTATCGTTCATTCCGCCGCAGAAACCGACAACCCGTGTATACAGGGCTATTGGGGCGTGTTTCAGGTATTTGTGGATACGATCGTTCTGTGTACCCTTATGGCGCTGTGTATCCTTACGACCGACTGCGATATTTCACAGCTCGACGGGATCCGGCTCAGCACCCTTGCCTTTGAAAGCACCTTAGGCAGAGCAGGAGGGCTTTTTATGTCTCTGTCTATTGTTCTTTTCTCCTTCGGAACTCTTGTTTCCTGGTCATACTACGGCGAAAAGAGCCTCGAATACCTTACAGGAGGAAGATTCATTACCAGCTTCAGGATCATCTACACAGGCTTCGCTTTTATCGGGTGTATTACGAGCCTTTCGCTTGTATGGGAGATCTCCGATACTCTGAACGGAATTATGGCGATACCGAATCTTGCGGCATTGATACTGCTGTCGGGAAGGGTAAGATACAGAGAATTGATATCTCCGAACAGAAGATTATCAGTTGTTAGAAATAACCAAAGAGCTACATGATCATCAAAAATAATTCCGGGACGATCATCTGAATCTGTACATTCACTTCGTTCTGTGAGCAAACTATCGCTATGAATACTGCATAGATACAGCTTCAGCCTGTCAGAGTAAGTGCCGCAAAGAAAACCGATAGAGCTAAACACGGCGAATTTCGGGAAGGGTGCGCGGTGTCCGGTGGACACCTCTCAGCCGTAGGCTGAGAAGCACCGACCGAGCCGGCAGGCGAGACCGGGGGAATCCCTTTTTTCGCCGGAAAAGGGGTTCCCAGACAAATAACAACAAAAATCTTGACTATTCGGAAGAAAATTATTAAAATAAAATAGGGTAAGAATAGATCAGCCTTATTAAAGACAAATAGATTCCTTGTCTCATACTCAGGAGCTGCTCCTGCCGCACAGGGGGAAATCAAAATGAAAAAGATAACTGTATATACATTATTATTAGCCATGCTGCTGTCAGCCTCAGCCTGCTCCATAAAAGCGGGCGGCGATGCCCGCAGCAAATATAGCAGCAGCACCGCTGCTGAATACGATCAGTCAATTACCGAAAACATTGCTGAGCCGTGTATCCCGACAAAGGACATGACAACGGAGAACGGGTCCGAGGATAGTAAGAACGGAAGCTCCATTGAAAGCCTTGTCAGCAGCTATGAGCCGGAAACACAGACAGACAGCTCTGAACAAAGCTCCCGCAGCGGAAACAATTATGTTACAGTATCACAGGAGAGCGGCCTTACCGAAGGCTCTCTGTATGAGAACAGCTACCCTTTGAGCAGCTCAGAATACAGCTATCCTGAGAACAGCTACGAGCCTCAGGAAAGCCGGTATAGCAGCTCAGAGCCTCTGATAGAGCCGTCGTATGAGGAGGAAAGCTCCATGCCCCTTGAAGAAAGCAGCTATGTGCAGACATCAGCTCCCGCCGAAGAGGAAAGCAGCTGCGAGCAGTCAGCGGAGCCCCCTGAGGAGAGCAGCCTGCCTGAAACACCCTTAACTGAAGACAGAGCGGGGATAACCGAGATCAAGCCCATGCTCGACAGCTTTACCGTAAGCTGGGAAAGCGATGCAGGCGCTGACGGATATATTGTTCAGTATTCAAAAGAGAAAAAATTCAAAGGGGAATATACAAAAACTGTAAGCACAAAGGATACAACACTGACTGTAAGCGATCTCGATCAGGGCGGCGAGTATTATGTAAGATACTGCTCCTACAGAGCGCTTGCACATAACAAAACCTATTCGGATTGGAGCGGAACAAAACTCGTGAAGCTGAGAGAGATGACGACCGTGAACGGCGTGACCTATATTGACGGCGTGCTGATAGTAAACAAGACCTATTCCCTGCCGGCAGACTACGGGAACGGACTTACCGAAAAGACCGTGTCCGCCTTCAATGAAATGGTCTCTGCCGCCGCTGAGGACGGAATAACCTTATGGATAGTATCCGGCTTCAGAAGCTATGAGACACAGAACTATACCTACCATTATTTCGTAAACGACAGAGGTGTGGAGCAGGCTGACAGAGCCTCCGCCCGCCCGGGTCACTCTGAGCATCAGACAGGACTTGCAATTGACGTCAACACCACGAGCGACTATTTTGCAAATACACCTGAGGCTGAATGGCTGAAGGAAAACTGCTTTAAATACGGCTTTATCATCAGGTATCCCGAGGGCAAGGAGGACATCACGGGGTATAAATACGAACCGTGGCATATCAGATATGTCGGCGTGGGAAAGGCGGAGAAGATAACGAAAAGCGGACTCACGCTTGAAGAATACTACGGGATAACCTCAAAATATCAGGAATAAAACGACCCGGCACAAGCCTTATGCTGTGCCGGGTCCGATTTTTATTATTCTGATGCTTTATCAGTCTCATCATCCTTGTGTCTTGCCTTGATTATCTGCTCAAGCTGGAGCCTTGAAAATC
>ONFW01000215.1 GCA_900317215.1 uncultured Eubacteriales bacterium
AACAGCAATAGCTACCGACAGCAACAGCGGTATTACACAGTCAAGAGCAAAAAAACTCGGTGTTTATGTTTTACCCATGTCCTTCTACATTAACGACAAACAGTATCGGGAAGAGATAGATATTTCTCAGAAAGATTTTTATAAGCTCATTTCGGAGTCAAAAACAACCGTTTCCACATCACAGCCGTCACCCGATGAGCTTACAGGCTTTTGGCTCAACATTCTCAAGGAGCACGATGAGCTGGTGTATATTCCCATGTCATCAGGTCTAAGCAGCTCATGCACAACGGCAGCCATGATTGCAAAGGACTTCGGCGGAAGAGTTCATGTTGTAAACAATCAGCGCATTTCCGTAACACAGTACCAATCAGTAGCTGATGCCGCTTTAATGGCTAAGAGCGGAATGTCGGCAAGGAAGATAAAGAAAAAGCTTGAGGAGGACAAGCTCATCTCAAGCATCTATATTACAGTCAACAACCTCAGCTTTCTCAAAAAGGGCGGCAGAGTTACCACGGCAGGCGCTCTCATTGCAAACGTAATGAACCTCAAGCCCGTTCTGCAGATACAGGGCGAAAAGCTTGACGCATACGCAAAGTGCCGCGGTATGAAGGCGGCAAAGCTGAGAATGCTTGAGGCAATGCACGATGATTTTGAGGGCAGATTCAAGGAATATGTTGACAAGGGAGAAATGGCTCTGCTTTATTCTTACTCCGATATGTCCGACGACGAGGTCAACTCATGGAAGAAGGAGATAGAAGCGTCCTTCCCGAAATTCAAGCTCCGCGCCGAGCCTCTGTCGCTCAGCATAGGCTGTCACATTGGCCCCGGTTCTCTCGCTATAGCCTGCTCAAAGATAACTAAACCCTGAATATTAAGGACTGCTGCACAGTAATGCGTAGCAGTCCTTTTTTTATAGAAGTCTCAGGCCCTTTGGATATTTGTTTTTCAGCCTTCCGCCGGAGCACTTTCCAAAGCCGATCATCACGCCCTCAACGGCAACACCGGCATAGCCCGAGGGCAGGTCACACTCAAGCTCCATGCCCTGCAAAAACTGCTTTAACCTGTCATCGCCAAGTCTGAGGTCAAGCACATTGTTGAGCTGCTTCGGAGAAGCCGAGGCAAACAGTGCATGGGCAGGCTCAAATCTGCCCTTTTTCAGTTCTCCGGCAAAGACCCCCGCCCTAATTACGCCCGCATTTACAGCATCAGGCATCAGTGCCGGAATAATGAACACCTTGTTGCTCATAACCCTTATCTCTCCGTCCGGAATTACCGAAAAGATATCCGACAGCAGCCCTGCGATCTCATCAGCCCTGCTGTCGGGCTTTTTCTTTATTGGAGCTGCCTCCTCCGTCCTGCCAAGCCTTCGCAGTCTTGCCGCAAAATGTCCCTCGCCGCCTTCGATCGGAGTTATTCTGACAGCACAGGGAAGCTCTGTTTTTCTTCCGAACGTCTCATTTGAGGGGTAAGGCTCAAAATCCTCATGCGTACGCAGAAATTCCTTGATAACGCCCTCATTTTCCTCATATGAAAAGGTGCAGGTAGAGTATACAAGCACACCGCCATTCTTTAAGGCTTTGCAGGCGGAATCAAGAATAGAGAGCTGTCTTTCGGCGCACGCCCTCACATGCTCACGGCTCCAATGGGCTATCGCATCTCTGTCCTTTCTGAACATTCCCTCGCCCGAGCAGGGAGCGTCAACGAGTACCCTGTCAAAAAAGCCCTCAAGCCTGCAGCACAGCGTCTCGGGATAGCAGGAAGAAACAACTCCGTTGACTATACCCATTCTTTCAAAATTTGACAGAAGTATCTGCGCACGGCTCTTTACTATCTCGTTTGACCATATCAAGCCGCTTCCGCCAAGACATGAGGCTATCTGAGCAGACTTGCCGCCCGGGGCAGCGCAAAGGTCAAGCACCTTGTCTCCGCTGTGAGGATCGAGCAGAGTTACAGCAGACGATGCAGAGGGCTCCTGAACATAAAATGCCCCGGCATGATGCAGCGGATGTCTCCCGATACCCTGTGCATCTCCGTTGTAATAGTATCCGTCCCTGTAAAACGGGCTTTTTTCCGTATCAAACGGCAGAAGCGGAAGAAGCTTTTCCGGCTGTGCTTTAAGCCGGTTCACCGAGATCCCCTTATACGGTTCATCACTGAAACGGCTTATGTATTCTTCTGTGTCACTGCCAAGAATATTTCTTAATTCCGACAGAAAATCATCGGGCAAGCTTATCATACTGACCTCCTGATAGTTTGTTTCTCCTCATTTCTCAAGTCTGAAGCCGAAGGGCAAAAGCTGCTCCAGCTTCAGCTCTCTGTAATCCTCCGGCGATCTTATTATGATAACCGTGAGATCTCCTCTGCAGTGCTCAGCCATGATCTGGCGGCATATTCCGCAGGGAAAACATTCCTCCCCTTCTTTGCCGCCTGCTATAGCTATTGCCGAAAAGCTCCTCTCCCCCTCGGATATCGCCTTAGCAAAGGCGGCTGCTTCTGCGCAGATCCCTGCCGGATATGAAGCGTTCTCCATATTCACCGCCGTATAGATCCTGCCTCCTTCTGTAAGAAGAGCCGCACCTACGCAAAAACCCGAGTAGGGCGAATAGCTGTTTTTCCTTATATTCAACGCCTGAAGCACAAGCTCTTTTTTTATTCTTTCTTCCATAGCGCACCTGTTACTCCGTAACAACAATTGTTCCCTGTGGCGTATCCTTTATCGTTATCCCTCTCGCCTTAAGCTCGTCACGGATCCTGTCCGCCTCTGCCCAATTCCTGTTTTTTCTTGCCTCTGTACGGGCGTCTATTAACTGCTGCACCTCGTCCTCGACCTTATCCTTTTCTGTGTAGAGAAGTCCGAGAACACCTGCAAGCTCCATATAAAGCGACAGAGCAAGGTCACAAAGCTCCTTTGAGGGCTGTGTTTTTGCACTCACATTGGAATTGATGTCCCTTGCAAGCTCAAAAAGTGCAGATATAGCGTCCGCTGTGTTGAGGTCGTCATCCATAGCTGCAATAAAATCGTTCTTATGAGTAAGAAGCAGCTCCTTTATCTTGTCCTCGCCTTCTTTAAGAGAGCCTGTAGAATTTGCTGCAAGGAAGGTGAGATCCTCACGGCAGTTATAGAGTCTGTCAAGAGCGGCTTTGCACTGCTCGATAATATCCGTGGAATAGTTGATAGGGCTGCGGTACTGTGATGAAAGCATCAGATAACGGATAGGCTCATATCCGTATTTTTCCGCAACGTCACGAACCGTAAAGAAGTTATTCAGAGACTTGGACATTTTTCTGTTGTCCACGTTGATATAACCGTTGTGCATCCAGTAACGAGCAAAGGGCGCACCGTTGCAGCACTCGCTCTGAGCCACCTCGTTTTCATGATGCGGAAAGATAAGATCCTGTCCGCCGCAGTGAATATCTATCGTTTCGCCCAGATAGCGCTTTGCCATTGCAGAGCATTCGATATGCCAGCCGGGTCTTCCCTTTCCCCAGGGGGATTCCCAATAGGGCTCTCCGGGCTTTGCCCCCTTCCACAGAGCAAAATCCATAGGATCCTCCTTTGTATCGCCTATCTGTATGCGTGCGCCCGCTTCAAGCTCCTCAAGCGGCTGATGAGAGAGCTTGCCATACTCCTTGAAGCGGTTGGTGCGGAAATAAACATCACCGTATTCGGTGGAATATGCAAAGCCCTTATCCTCAAGCGTCTTTACCATATCAATGATCTGAGCGATATTCTCGGTCGCACGGGGATGAAAGGTCGCCTCTCTGACGTTAAGACCCTTGGCGTCCTTTTTGTATTCAGCGATATACTTTTCGGAAACTGTCAGATAATCGCTCTGCTCCTCGTTTGCCCTTTTTATGATCTTGTCGTCTATATCGGTGAAATTCTGCGTAAACAGCACCTTATATCCCCTGTATTCAAGATATCTCCTCAGCGTATCGAACACGCAGATAGGTCTTGCGTTGCCTATGTGTATGAGATTATACACTGTAGGACCGCAGGCGTATATCCTGACCTCGCCCTCGCTTATAGTTTGAAGCTCCTCTTTCTTTCTTGTCATTGTGTTATAGATCTTCATGGCTTATCCCTCTTTTTTCTCATTTATTTTTTCAAGAGCGGCTTTTAGCTGCCCTAACTCACATTCAAGCTGCGCTATCTTCTGCGCAACGGGATCGTCAACGTGTATCTGGTCAAGATCAGCGCAGGGCGCAGGCTTTACCCCGTTTACACGAACTATCTTTGCAGGAACACCCACCGCGGTAGCGTTCTCCGGCACCTCGGTGAGAACAACGGCGCCTGCGGCTATGCGGGCATTATCTCCCACCTTAAAGGGGCCGAGCACCTTTGCGCCCGAGCCGACAAGCACGTTATTTCCGAGAGTCGGGTGACGCTTTCCTTGATCCTTGCCCGTACCTCCGAGCGTGACATTCTGATAGATAGTGCAGTTGTCACCTATCTCCGCAGTTTCTCCAATGACGACTCCCATTCCATGGTCGATGAAAAGTCCTTTTCCTATCTTTGCGCCGGGGTGTATCTCTATCCCCGTTTTGTGTCTTGCACGCTGTGAGATAAAGCGTGCGATAAACTTCATGTTATGCCTGTAAAACCAGTTTGCTCTTCTGTATGCCTTTACCGCCTTATAGCCTGAGTAGAGGAATCTTACCTCTGTTCTGCTTCTTGCGGCGGGGTCACGCTCCATTATAGAAGCTATCTCATCAAACCTCTTCTCCGACATAGTCATCACCTCTGCTGATAAGCTCAAAAAAGCCCCTCTGTACTGTAAGGTACAAAGGGGCGCAGATCTTCTGCACGGTTCCACCCGATTTCAACAGCGAATCGCTGTCCTCTTTTGCCGGTAACGGCGGCTTCCGCACAGACCTACACGGCATTGCTTTCGGTCTGCAGGCTCCAAAGCGCATTTCACGGAGAACTGCATAACGTCCTCACAGCAAACGGACGTCTCTCTGAATGTGTCTGCTCCGCTACTTCTCTTTATCACAGCTTTTATCAGTATATTTACATTATACACTATATTTCTTAAAAATGCCACACCTGAAATGAAATTTTTTCCTCGCAGGAGTCTCATTAAAGCCTTCAAAAATGAGACTTAGCATTATTTTGCATTTTTTATGAAATCAAAGTTCTGATAAATATATATGATACCCGAAATAAGTGTAAATACCACTGAGATCCACAAGAAGATCTCTCCTATGATATAAAACCATGCTCCCACAGCTTCGGGATCACTGAAGCTTATTATACCCAGAGTGTGCAGTTCAAAAATATACTGCAGTATAAGCACTACAAAAACGGCTGTCATCTGGCTTACAGTTTTCAGCTTTCCCCATACATTCGCCGCAACTACCTTTCCCTTTCCTGCTGCAATGAGTCTTACAGAGGTAACGGCAAATTCCCTTGCGGCTGTAATTATCAGAACGACCGCGCCTGTCAGTCCCAATTGAATAAAACAGGCAAGTGCCGAGAAGATCATTATTTTGTCGGCAAGGGGGTCAGCAAACTTCCCGAAATCCGTTATCATGTTTCTTTTTCTCGCTATCTTTCCGTCAAGGTGATCGGTGTAGGACGCCGCCGCAAATATTATCAGAGCGACCAGATAATGATGCGGTATAGAAGGCATGAGCAGAAAAAACACATAGAAGGGTACAAGGATCAGTCTGAGCATCGTGAGCTTGTTTGGCAAATTCATAACAAAGCTTCCTTTCGTGGGAACTGTTATCTGAGATAACCCATAAGGTCACAGTCGAGCGTATCTGTTATTTCCACCCTGACTATCTCGCCTATCTTCGGCTTCCTTTCCCCGGGGACAAAAAACACCTTTCCGTCAACCTCGGGTGCGTCCGCTGCGCTCCTGCCGAAAAAGCACTCCGCATACCTGTCAAAGCCCTCACAGAGCACAGCAACGGTCTTTCCGACACAGCTCTTTGCCTTATCCGCCATGATATCCTGCTGCAGCTCCATAATGAGCTCCTGGCGGTGCTTCTTTGTATCCTCGTCTATCTGATCCCCAAGCTTAGCAGCAGGGGTATCCTCCTCTGCCGAATACGCAAAGCAGCCGAGTCTCTCAAAGCCCATTTCCTTGACAAATTCAGCAAGCTCCTCGAACTCCTCCTTTGTCTCTGAAGGGAAACCGGTCATAACGGTCGTGCGAAGTGTAATGCCCTTTACTCTTTCTCTCAGTTTTGTGACAAGAGCGGACAGCGATTCTCTGCTGCCTTTTCTGTTCATCAGCCTGAGTATTCTCTCATTGCAGTGCTGCATAGGGATATCTATGTACTTGAGCAGCTTATCCTCCCTTGCAAAAACGTCGATAAGCTCATCTGTTATCCTCTCGGGATAGCAGTACAGCACCCTTATATACTGCACCTCGTCTATTCTGCAAAGCTCCGTGAGAAGCTTTGCAAGCTGCGGCTCACCAGTGAGATCCTCTCCATAGCGTGTAGTATCCTGAGCAATCAGGATAAGCTCCTTCACTCCGTTTGAAGCAAGCTGTCTTGCCTCCTCGAGTATCTCCTCCATAGGTCTGCTGCGGAAGCTTCCCCTTATCATAGGGATAGCGCAGTAGGTACAATGGTTATCGCAGCCCTCGGCTATTTTAATATATGCATAATAAAACGGTGTAGACCTTATCCTGCTGCCGCACAGAGGAAGTCTGAGCTTATCGGGAAAGCTCTCGGTCTTTTTGCCCTCTGTAACAGACCTGACGATCTCTGCTATGTCCACGTTTGCGCCGATACCGACAACCGCGTCCACCTCATAGAGCTCCTTCATTACCTCATGCTGATATCTCTCAGCAAGACAGCCTGTTACTATGATCGCCTTTATCCTGCCTTCCTTTTTCAGACTTGCAAGCTCAAGTATCTCGCCTATGCTCTCCTGCTTAGCGTCCTCTATGAAACCGCAGGTATTGACTATCGCCACATCGCACATAGCGGGATCGGCAACTATCTCATAGCCCGCCTCCTTAAGAGTATAGAGCATCATTTCGGCGTCCACACGATTCTTTGCGCAGCCGAGGCTCACCATTCCTATTCTTTCTGCCATAAAATCAATCCTTCTGCTTGTTTTTCGGGAGCAAGGCGCCGTCAGCCGCCCCTGCACCCATATAATAAAGAGAACGACGAAAGACCCGCCATATCAGAATGTCGGGATCAGTCGTCATATTCTTCATAATCGCTCATGACTTCCCTGATATCCGACCAGCGGAAGCCCATTGCTCTTAGTGAGTTTACAGTCCTTGCTCTGCCCTTTTCATCGGACATTGCACGGGCATATTTTGTTTCTATCAAAGCCCTTATCTGCTGACAGGGCTCGACCTCATATTCGTCAGCTATCTCCTCGGCAGTCTCCTTGTCTATGCCCTTCTTGATAAGCTCATAGACCGTTCTGTCCCTTGAATAATGCTTTTTCGTAATGAGCTGCTCTGCAAGCTCGCGGGCATAGCTCTCATCGTTGATAAGTCCCAGCTCTTCAAGCCTGTCAAGAGCCGCCTGAGCTGCCGTCTCTCCGAAAAGCGGGACAAGCCTGTCCCATATCTCCTTTCGGGTACGGCTTCTGTACTCCATCAGATAAAGAGCCTTTTCCTTAGCTCTGTTGATCCTTGAATTTCCGATAAGCGCATAAAGCTCCTCGTCGCTTATCTCACTGCCCGCCTTTTTGCCTGATGAGATCAGGGTAACGGTATCCACGCTGACTGCATATTCACCGTCGATATACAGAGCGGTAAGACCCTTTTTCCTTTCCTCTGCCGCAGTGATAAGCATATCATTCTACCATAATGTCGATATCGGAGGGATCCGTTCTCAATCCTCCGACTGAGGCTTCGTCAGCCTCAGCGCCGGCGCTGCCACCTTCGTCCGACTTATCCGCCTTTACCGCCTTTGCCTTTGTCTTGGAGGACTTTGCAAAGTTGAACTTTTCCTTATTTGCAAGAAGCTCGTCCTCAATTTTCTTTGCAATATCGGGGTTATCCTTGAGGAACTGCTTTGCATTGTCTCTGCCCTGAGCTATCCTGTTTCCGTCGTAGGAGAACCAAGCGCCGCTCTTTTTTATAATGTCGATGCTCACCGCAAGATCAAGAAGCTCTCCGATCCTTGAGATCCCCTGACCATACATAATGTCGAACTCAGCCTCACGGAACGGAGGTGCTATCTTGTTCTTGACCACCTTAGCCCTTGTGCGTGAGCCGACTATCTCGCCGCCGACCTTTATGGACTCTATTCTTCTGATATCGAGTCGGACGGAGGAATAGAACTTAAGCGCTCTGCCGCCCGGTGTCGTCTCAGGATTGCCGAACATTATTCCAACCTTTTCACGGAGCTGATTGATAAAAATAGCAACGCAGTTGAGCTTTGAGATAGAGCCCGCAAGCTTTCTCAGTGCCTGAGACATCAGCCTTGCCTGAAGTCCCACATGAGACGCGCCCATATCGCCCTCTATCTCAGCCTTGGGAGCGAGAGCTGCAACAGAGTCCACAACAATAACGTCTATTGCACCGGAGCGCACAAGCGCCTCCGTTATCTCAAGAGCGTCCTCTCCCGTGTCAGGCTGCGATACAAGCAGAGAGTCTATATCTACTCCGAGTGCCTGTGCATATACGGGGTCAAGGGCATGCTCTACGTCGATAAAGGCTGCCATGCCTCCGTTTTTCTGTCCCTCTGCTATGCAGTGAAGCGCAAGCGTTGTTTTACCGGAGGACTCGGGACCGTATATCTCGGTTATCCTTCCTCTCGGCAGACCGCCTATTCCGAGAGCCATATCAAGAGAGAGCGACCCTGTGGGGATAGCATCCACCTGCATTGCTGCATTCTGCCCGAGACGCATCACCGCTCCCTTGCCGAATTGTTTTTCTATCTGTACCAGCGCTGTTTCAAGCGCCTTCTGCTTATCAAATGCCATATCCTTCCACCCTTTCCGAGCTTTTATTATTCATCAGCCGATGATATGATTATACATTTTTCTCCAAAGGATTGCAATACATCATTGTGAAACGGAGCTTATAATTCATTTCTTAGTCCCTGAAATTACCCTGTCAAGCCCCTGTATATCCTTTGTCACCCTGATATCATCTACGCCATTGCTTTTCAACAGTGATGACACCGCCTCAGCCTGAGACTCACCTGCTTCAAGTACAATGATACCGCCATTTTTCAGCTTTGCAAGCCATTTTCCGGCAATGCATCTGTAAAAATCAAGACCGTCCTCACCGCCGTCAAGAGCCGTTTCAGGCTCAAAGCGCACCTCAGTCTGCAGCTCGGCCAGCTCAGCGGTGCTTATATAAGGCGGGTTTGATACTATCGCATCAAGGCTGCCGTCCTCTATATCCTTATGACAGACAAAAATATCACCCCTGACAGGAACAACATTTTCAGCCCCGTTAAGACTGATATTTTTCTCCAGATATGCGAAGGCGGCCTCTTCCTTTTCTATTGCGGTCACCGAGCATAAAGGCAGCCTTGCTGCAAGCGTAATGGCTATTATCCCGCTGCCCGAGCAGAGATCAGCTATTCTGCTCACATTCCGTCCCTTGATCCTTTCAAGAAAGGTCACTACTGCCGTCTCGGTATCGTCACGGGGTATCAGGACCCCCTCGCCTACAAGATAATTCCTTCCCATAAAGCTCCAGCTTCCTGTTATATATTGAAGCGGAACACCCTGTATTCTTTTTTCAACAGCGTCAAGGAGCTTTTTTTCATCTTCTTCGGAAAGCTCTCTTGAAGCCTGCTCATACATTTTCAGTCTTGTCAGACCGAAAAGCTCCTCAAACAAACAGCGCGCCTCGCTGCGGGCGGCATGATCGCCGTCCTTTGCCGAGAGCCTTTTCACGGTCATAGAATACGCCTCTCGGATCGTCATTTGATCAGATCCTCGCCGTTTTCAGGGATAACGTCCTTCATCGCCTCTATAGCGACCTCTATCATTTCGTCCTCCGGCTCCTTTGTTGTCAGATGCTGCATCCAGATTCCCGGGGCTGCTATTATCCTTGTGACAATGTTGTCATGTCTGCCGCAGAGCTTTATCAGCTCATAGCCTATTCCTACCGTAAGGGGAAGAAGTGCTATTTTGATCGAGGAGCGCAGCCATACGTCAGTAAATGGTATGAACAATCCTATAAGTATGCCGACAATGAGCATAAGCACGATAAAGCTTGTTCCGCAGCGGGGGTGAAAGCGGCTCTGCTTTCTGACATTCTCAACATTGAGCTCCAGCTCATGCTCGTAGCAGAATATCGTCTTATGCTCCGCCCCATGATACTGAAACACTCTTTTGATATCCTTGTTGAGAGTTACAAGAGCCATATAAAAAAGAAAAAGGATTATCCTGAGTATACCCTCAAATGCCGAGCGCCATATTATCGCATCGTTAAGAAACGGAAACGCCGATGCGAGAAGATTAAAAAGCCATGTCGGCACAAAAAAGAACACAGCCACACAGAACAGCACCGCAAGAACCGTTGCTGCGCCCATGATAAAGCCGACCGCCTTGTCTCCGAAATGCTTGTCGAGCCATTTGTCGACCTTGCTCATCTCCTCCTCCGGAACCTCCTCACCCTCCATTGCTTTATCCGCAGAGAGCATCAGGGCCTTGTTGCCCGTGACAAGACTGTCTATCATGCCGGCAACTCCTCTTAGTATCGGAAGACGGAGAAGCTTATACTTTTTTGTAAGGTTGAGGGGCTGTATCTCCTCAAGCTCAATGCTGCCGTCGTTTTTTCTAACCCCGACAGAGGTCTTGAACGGCCCCCTCATCATTATCCCCTCCATAAGAGCCTGTCCGCCAATGGAGGTTATCTTCTTTGTCTTTTCTCTTTTCATTCTTTAACTCCTTTTCGGGAAATCACACGTCAGGCAGTGCGATATCCTCCTTCTCGGTATTTTCCTCCGTATCCGGCGGAAGTATCGGTATCTTTATCGTCACTGTCGTACCCACATTTTCAATACTGTCTATATCAAGGGTACCCTTATGCAGTCTGACTATCTCATCAGCAACCGCAAGACCTATACCCGAGCCCCTTACTGTCTGATTCGCCTTATAGAATTTCTGCTTGACCTTCGGAAGATGCTCCGCAGGTATTCCGCAGCCGTTGTCGGCAATTATTATGACGATCATGTCCTCCACCTGCTCGATACTCACGTTCACAACTCCGCCCTCGGGACTGTATTTCAGGGCATTGTCGATTATATTGATGAACACCTGCCTGAGTCTGTTTCTGTCTCCTACAACTATAGGAAGTATCTCAGGCTCCTCATAAACGATATGCTTGTTTTCGGAATTTGCCCTTTCACGCTGCATATAAATGGATTCGTCAAGCTCGGCAAGGATATCTATCTTATCCATGATGAGCACCATTCTGTCCTGCTGTATCCTCGAGAAATCGAGCACCTCCTCAACTATACCGTTGAGTCTTTCAGTCTCCTTGATTATAATGCTTATACCCTTCTGCACTGTTTTAAGATCCCTGCAGCCGTCGAGCTGCATAGTCTCAGCCCAGCCCTTTATTGCGGTAAGTGGCGTTCTCAGCTCATGCGAGACGGACGAAATGAAGTCGTTTTTCATTTTATCAGCCGTGCCAAGCTCTCCCGCCATATAGTTGATCGTGTCGCAAAGATCGCCGATCTCGTCATCGTAGAATTTATTGATCCTCGCCTCAAAATCGCCTTGAGCTATCCTCTTTGCCGTGGCGCTTATCTCCTGGACCGGACGAACTATCGACCGCAGAAAATATGTACTTGAAACGAAAATAAAAAACAATATCAGCAGACCGATGAGGCAGACGACCGCTATCGTGATGAATATCTTTCTGTCAGCCTCCTCAAGAGAAACGACATATCTTATCGCGCCGAGCTGTTCCCCGTCATCGTCATAGATAACACGGGTCAGCGCCATAACATTCTCGCCCGAGCTGAGATTCCCGTGCCAGTCGGCATACTGCTCCGGCGATTTCAGAGCTGCGGTATAGTCGGGCATAGCCTGCTGATTATCGGGCGCAAATCCCGTTGAGGTTATCACTACCACGCCGTCCTCGTTTATTACCATCAGTTCCATACGTTCTTTATCGGGAAAATTCTCAACATAAACTCTTGCGGTTTTTATAAAGTCGTCCTGATCCTTGAAGATATTGACCAGCTCCGAGGAACGTCCGTTCAAAACCTGACAGATACCACTGTAATATGAATTCTGAATTATTATCGCAAAAGCGACAATAAGAACAAAAAGAATGACAAGGATAACACCGAAGGTATTGATAAGCCATCTTTTTGTAATACCTCTCAATCCTCACGCCCCCTTTCAGCGCATATCAGAAACAGGATATTCAAGCAGGCTCATGAGGTCTCCCACTTATAGCCAAGACCCCATACCGTAACGATATACTTCGGCGATGAGGGCGTATCCTCTATCTTCATGCGAAGGCGGCGGATATTGACGTCTACTATCTTTTCCTCGCCGACATAAGCCTCTCCCCATACATACTTCAGAATAGCGCTTCTGTCAAGAGCCTTGCCCGGGTTTGAGAAGAAGTATTCCATGATCTGAAACTCCACCTGAGTAAGCTCGATAAGTCTGCCGTTCTTCATCAGGGAATGGTTCTTAAGGTTGAGCACAAAGCTGCCCGACTGTATCTCCTCTTTAAAATTGTTCTCGGAGCGCATCTCTGCGATAGCAAGTCTTCTGTAAAGAGCGTCCACTCTTGCGACAAGCTCCGTCGGACTGAACGGCTTTGTTATGTAATCGTCCGCCCCGAGCATCAGTCCCGATACCTTATCCATTTCCTGAGTTCTCGCAGAAAGCATTATTATACCTAAATTGCCGTTCCTCCTGCGAAGCTCCTTGCATACCTGAAGCCCGTCCTTTTCAGGCATCATTATATCAAGAATAGCAATATCGAAATCTCCGTTCGCCTCATCGTATTTCTGTAAGGCAACAGCGCCGTTTTCTGCCTCGGTGACGGTATAGCCGCCTCTCTCCAGGTTTATTACGACAAATTCCCTTATGGCTGTTTCGTCCTCAGCCACCAGTATATTTTTCATCTGTTTGACCTCCTTATTATGCTCATATAGCGAACACCGAGCTTTTCAGCTCCTTTTCCGAAAGATTGAGCTCATCCTCGGCATTTGTCATAAAGAGCTGCCCCGCATATATCGCCTTGCTGTTTTCGGGACTAATTTCAAGCAGGATCAGTCCCGCATGCTTGTTTTCATTCCATTGCTGCTCATTAAAGCGAAAGATCGTGAGCAGCTTGTCTCCGGGGGACGCCGTTTTTGAATTCCACAAATAAAAGCTTGTTTCCCTTGTTTCAGGATCGCTCCTTGCAGTCACCCTGCCTACCCATCTTTCTGGCATTACGAAATAGTAGCCGTCCTTTAGATTCATTACTGTATTTTTAACAATACTCATCTTATTCTCACATGCGTTAAAGCTGCTCCATGACGTAAGATTGCATACATTAGCTCCGTTCTCATCCAGAGAAGCGTTCATCTGGCTGACTGCAGGCACCTCAATTACTCCGTCATTGTCTATATCCCTTGAGAATATCGCCTCTGTTCTTATTGTCGGATTCGTAAAAGCTCCCGTCTCAGGGGTACGGTCAAGCGGATCCGTCAGCTCATCATTGAGATTGTCGTAGTAGATCATCTGTGTGCAGAAGGTATTGTCGTTTCGCTTGCAGTCCAGAATGATCCCCTTTTTATTCAGACTTCCCGTTACCAAGACCTTAGACCCGTCGCTACTGCTTGTCTGCTCCTCAGAGCTTTCTTTGCTGCTTTGCTGTGGTGGTCCGGACTCTGTCCTTGAGGATTCAGAAGACTTACTGTTTTCGGCAGGCTTTGATGAAGCCTCTGCAGGTTCACTGTTCTCTGGAGGCTTTGATGAAGCCTCTGCAGGTTCACTGTTCTCTGGAGGCTTTGATGAAGTCTCTGCCGGTTCACTGTTCTCTGCCGGCTTTGATGAAGCCTCTGCAGGCTCACTGTTTTCGGCAGGCTTTGAAGGATCGGACGTTTTGCCCTCATCACCGCTTGCTGCTGACGTCTTGACAGGTTCCGCCCTTGCTGCGCTTGAGGTGTTCATAACCTCGGCATTGGTGTTGACAGCAACGTCACCGACCAGAATATTTGAGAAGCTGATAACGTCCGAGTCCAGCTCAAGAGAATACTTGCCCACAGGTCTTTTATCCGTATCAGAATACTGCAGCAGAGTAGCAACAGAGGGCTTCTCCTGCGTGCTAAGGGACAGAAGGATTATATCATCGCTCTGATCGTCGGTAATATCAAAAACAACAAGCTCATCATACGTCTCGTCTATGCTCATTTCATAGACCTCGTCCGTATCCATAAGATAGGCTGTAAGAGACTTCTGTGTGGTATTATAGCTTGTCCAGCCTATCAGTATCTCCTCTTTTTTATCGCCGTTGATATCATAGAACATTACTCTGTCGACACCCGAGGCATTGTTGGAATAAGTGCCGAGACATTTCCATTGCTTCTTATCATATACGATGACCGACACATTCAGCTTGGTATCGTTTTCGGTAGAATACAGTGCAAGAACATATTCGTTGTCGGTATCCTCGTTCCTCATTGTTATTGCCGAACGGTTTTCTCCCTTCTGGGGATATTTCAGGTTATAGCTTCCGCCTGCTTCTGAGGAAATAATATCCTGTATGGCTGCCTTGTCTCCGGTCGCCCTCGGCGGTCTCAGAAGAGAATCCGTCCCCATGGCAGCATCGGAGCAGCCCGCAAGGGAAATCAGCCCTGCTGCCATAAAAAGCGACAGCGCCCTTTTAATTCTGCCTGTCAACCTCATCAACCTCCGTTTTGAGCTGTGATTTTTTAGCTATCAGGAATTTTATCTTTATGCCCTCATCAGAGAACATTTTTTCATGCTCGGTCATGATATTGTGCTCATAGCCTGAAGCATGCAGATCGTAGGTGATATAGGTCACCTCAAATCCACATTCCTCAAAATAGCCGAGGCTGTCCTTGAAAAGTCCGTCATCGTCTGTTTTGAAATGTATCTCACCGTCATCGGCAAGGATATCTCTGTAATGCATGAGCTGTCTGGGGTGAGTTAGTCTGTGCTTTTTATGCTTCATTCTCGGCCACGGGTTGCAGAAATTGATATAGATCCTGTCAGCTTTGTCATTATCGCCGAGAAAATCGGATATATGCTCTATATTATAAGCCGTCAGCAGAACATTGTCCGTTTCTCTTCCTCCCTCAGAAAAAGCCTTTTCAACCTTTCTCTTGGCAAGACCGAGCATCTCATATTTAATATCGACCGCAAGATAATTATGATCCGGATCGGCAAACGCCGCCTGTGACACAAAGCCCCCCTTGCCGCAGCCAAGCTCGATATACAAAGGCTGCTGTCTTTTATAGCTTTGCTTCCATTTATTCCTGAGACTCACAGGCTGCATTACAAAAAAGCTGCTCGCCTCAAGCTCGGGCTTAGCCCATGGTTTATGTCTTATCCTCATCGCCGTTCTTTCCCATCCTTATTTTTTCATTATCCCTCATTATATCAAAAACACAATACACTAATTTTCTGATAAGGAATTATTTGTATATTTCCGGAATATTTTGTCCCTGACAGAAAGCGTCTCCGCCGGAGCTCCACCCCGACAGAGACGCTTTTCAGGCTCAGTCCTTAGTGCCGCAGAGAACAACGAACAGCAGACTGACGATCATATATGCGAAAAAGAAGGATACTATCCCGAGGATCACGCCGGAAGCGACTGACACCGCGGTAAGATCGGCGGATACGGCAATAAACGCCGATAGCACCGTGCCCATGATACCGAACAGCAGACCACCGGACTTACAGCTCAGACAGCTTCTTCCCTTTTCCGTAACGCCGCTGAGCAAGGAGAGCAGCACCATTGCACCCAGCACTGCCACTCCGGTGATAAGGGCGGTCAGCACGGCAGGGAACCATGCGGTTATCAGAGAGTTGATAAACAGCAGCACAACCGCAGCGGTAAAAACAAGACCCGAAATGATGCCCACAAGTATCATAATACCGTTCATGCAGCGTGAAAAAGAGCCGGGACATCTGCCCTCCGTATTACAGGCAGGGACAGGCTGACAATTATATCCGCACAGCATATTATTCATCTCCCTTTTGTTATTTTCGGCAGCGTCAACGAGAGGGACGCCGCATTTTCTCTCCATGACGGAGCCTTTTATCTGAAAAGAGCATTTGCTGCAGCTTATTTTGCGCCCTTCTTTAATATTATATTCCCGTAATCCCTGTTGGTGTTTACTTTTTTGATCTATTAGTGTATAATTAACGTATCATAGCCGATACAAACGGCTGATAATTCTTTAATAGAAAAGGGCAGTTAATATGACTTTAAAACTTGGCAGAAACGATCCTTGCTGGTGCGGCAGCGGAAAAAAATACAAAAAATGTCACGAGGAATTTGACGAAAGGATATCATACATAAAAAGTCAGGGACATATCGTTCCCGACCACAGTATCATCAAAACACCTGAACAGATTGCAGGCATAAGGGAAAGCTGCAAAATCAACATTGCTATTCTCGACTATGTTGCGGAAAATATCCGTGAGGGAATGACAACTCAGGATATAGATGACCTTGTCTCCTCTAAAACAAAGGAGCTTGGCGGCATTGCCGCACCGCTGAATTACGAAGGCTATCCGAAAAGCGTATGCACATCAATAAATGAGGTCGTCTGCCACGGCATACCCTCAGATAAGGTGGTGCTTAAGGACGGCGATATTATAAATGTAGATGTTTCCACCATATATAATGGCTATTTTTCGGATTCTTCAAGAATGTTCTGCATCGGCAATGTCAGCGAGGAAAAGAAAAAGCTCGTTGACGTAGTGAAGGAATGTGTAGAGCTCGGTCTTGAAAAGGTCAGACCGTGGGGCTTCCTGGGCGATATGGGACAGGCTGTGAATGAACACGCAACAGCAAACGGCTACAGCGTTGTACGTGAGATAGGCGGACACGGAGTCGGACTGGAGTTCCATGAGGATCCGTGGGTCAGCTATGTCTCAAAAGCAGGCGAGGAGATGCTGCTCGTTCCGGGTATGATCTTTACTATAGAGCCGATGATAAACATGGGTACACACAGGGTCTATGTTGACAAGGACGATAACTGGACTATCTATACCGCCGACAAAAAGCCCTCCGCCCAATGGGAGATAATGGTGCTTGTGACCGAAGAGGGTCATGAGGTGCTATGCTGGTGATCCTGTCTGTCGGTTCCGAATCATAAAACTTAACGAAAAAAACTGCTGCCGCACCTTATTGATGCGGCAGCTTTTATGCGTAATAATACTGATTTCTCCGGACGAAGCAGCTCGTGCTGTTACTGATAGTCAACAACGTCCACCCAGCTCTTGAGGAAGTCCTCCTCACCGGGGATCCTCTTAACAAGCTGTGAAGCTGCAACTATAGGAAGCCATTGCTGAACATACTGCTTTGC
This sequence comes from uncultured Eubacteriales bacterium, assembly GCA_900317215.1. Classification (GTDB taxonomy): domain Bacteria; phylum Bacillota; class Clostridia; order Oscillospirales; family Acutalibacteraceae; genus UBA1213. Next base: position 17,470 of record ONFW01000215.1, read on the forward strand.
CGTATCGGTCTTTTTGCAGAAAAGACCAAGATACTTGTCGGCAAGCTCCTTGTCCTTGAGCGCAAAGAGAAGATAAGTCCTTGCAGCATCTGCGGCAGCGTTGCCCTGCGTAACATGAGACCAGTCAATGATATGAGGATTTCCGTCCTTGTCGATAATAATATTGCTCGGGTTGAAGTCACCGTGGCACACCTTGTTGTGCTTTGGCATGCTTTCAAGCCTTGTGTGCAGCTCATAACGTATCGTTGCATCAAGCTGGCTGCCCAGACTTGATATCTTCCTGTTCATCTTGTCCTTAAGCTTATTGAGAAGAGGAGATCTCTTGCTCTGCACCATGATCTGCAGATCAACGAACTGCTCCATGTACTTATCAAGATTATCGGGATCCTCCTGCATTATCTGAGCAAGAGTCTTGCCCTCAACATATTCCATTGTGATCGCCCATTCGCCGTTAATAACGGAAACTGACTTAAGCGCAGGTATCGGAAGACCTGTTTCCTCAACTCTTGACTGATTGAGAGCCTCGTTCAGTATATCGGACTTGGGGAACTTTGAGGAAAAGACCTTTACCGCATTATCACCGTCACGATAGATAGTCTTTTCGGGTCTTTTTGAGATTACTTCCATAATAATATAAACTCCTTTCGGCATTTAACTGACAAGCATTTACCTGTTATCGGTCGAATAATATTATACTACTGTTTTCGTATAAAGTATAGATGTATTTTGCTTGAATTTTCGCACGGCTTTTTGTAGGTTAATACAAAAAATACTGTTATTTTATATCCGTATTTATACTAATATTTACGATTTTCTGCTTTTTACACAAAAATACGGCTCCCGGCAGCAGCCTTGAGCCGTATCTTCATCAGTTATGATTGTTTTTGACCAACACTGTATTTCTTGACAGCGCCGTCCGGAGCTGTTTCCGTGATCCTTGCCGAACCGTCAGAATAAGCCTCTATCAGATATTTATAGCCCTGATATGTTATCGTTGTGCTCTTGCCGCCATATACGACCGTCGATATGTGTCCGAGAGTAACGTCTATCCTGCCGTTTGATGTGCTGACCTTCATAGTTCCGGTTTTAACGGAAAACTCGACAGTCCCGCTTATCTGATTCTTTATCGTGACCTTAACAGACGCTGTCAGACCAGACTCTGACCTTACAGTAACAGTCACAACACCGGTGTAAGAATATGTTTCGGCATATACTTTTCCGTCCTCCATATAAAGGTGCAGAGAAGCATCGTTGCTTGAAGAATAACTGAAGGATAGTCCCTCGTTGGCATCTGCCGGATAGTACCTCATCAGATCCGAAATGCAGAATTTACTGTTTTTATAGGTCGTATACTCTGACGGCTCAAAGGCTATCCTCGAAACCTTTGTCGTCTTTTTCTTTACTGTGACCGTGCAGTAAGCACATTTTCCGCTTGTCGCCTTTGCGCAGATCTTTGCACTGCCCTCAGCCCATGCAGTGACAACGCCGCTGCTGCTCACCTGTGCAACATCGGTATTCAGTGAGCTCCATGTTATCACATCGGTAGATGAAGCCGGTGTAAGCACTGCCGTGAGTGAAAGAGTATCGCCCGGATACATGACCGCAGAGGTCTTGTCAAGCGAAACAGCCTTTGCCGGAATCTTTACCGTAACGGTGCAAGAAGCGGATATCCCGTTTTTAGCCTTTGCCTTGATTACCGCCGTACCCTTTGCAAGAGCCGTTACCTTGCCGGTCTGGTCTACAGAAGCGATCTTCGGGTTGAGCGATTTCCATGTAACGGTCTTGTCATCAGCTTTGGCGGGCAGAACCGTTGCCTTCAACTGAAATGAGTTCCCCTTCTTTACAGATACAGCGCTTTTGTTGAGCGTTATCTTTGTCACGGGGATCGTCACCTTCACCGTACATACGGCTGTCCTTCCGTTTGAAGTTCTTGCCTTGATCGTTGCCGTACCTGCTCCCTTAGCGGTGACCTTGCCTGTCTGATCTACCGAAGCCACAAGAGCGTTAGTGGATTTCCACGTTACCGTTTTGTCATACGCTGCACTCGGATACACTGAGGCTGTAAGCTGAGCAGTTTTACCCTTTGCGAGCGAGAGAGAGGTCTTGTTCAGCTTGATCTTGTTTACCGGCAGAACTACAGTGACCTCACACGAAGCGACCTTTGAATTCAGCGCAGTAGTCGCCGTGATCACAGCCTTGCCTGCTTTTTTTGCTGTTGCCTTGCCTGTTTTATCTACCGAAGCCACAGTCGGATCGCTCGACTTCCAAGTCACCTTTTTACTCTTTGATGATTCGGGACTTACAGTTGCCGTAAGCTGCAGCACAGACCCTTTATATATTGCCGCTGCGGTCTTGTTCAGTTCCACTCCTGTGGGACCGTTGTTTACTATCACTCTGCAAGAAGCGGTTTTGCCGTTCGGAATGGAGCGGACCTTGATCGTCGCCTTGCCTGCCTTTTTTGTCGTAACAACTCCGTCCTTAACCTCTGCTACAGTAGGATCGCTGCTCTCCCATATCAGAATATCTGCAGCTTTATCGGGGGTCACTTCAACGGCAAGATCAACAACGCTGCCGACTCCTGTTGAGACCGTTGCTTTATCGAGAGCGACTGATTCTGCCGGAACAGCATAGTCCTGGTAATATCCTGTTATGTATTCTTTAGTATCCGCAATATTGAATCTGCCTGTCTGAGAGTCAGCCTCTCCATAATAATAGCAAAGCGCATTGTTCTTTATCCTCAAGCCGAAGATCTGACCCTTATATTCGCTCTTTATGACAGATACGACCTTATCCTCATTTGTCAATGTATCGAAGCAATGCAGTTCTCTGGAGGTATTGTAGAAAAGCAGTCTGCCGTATGAATCAAGACTCGTCTGCGGATAGCTTTTTACGCTGGCGGTATTGTCTACATATGAATACCATTTCTCATCTGACATATCCCTCAGCTTTTTCTCTTCACCGGTAATGTAGTCATAGCTTACGAGATACCAATTCTTTGCATACTCATTGTTTACATCATAGGATTTATTTTCCCATTTTATCGCATAGATCAGGGTACTGTCGGGAGAAAGCTTGCAGCACCTTGAAATATACTGATGAAACGGGGCAGTGTCATATTTTGTATTGTCAGAGCTGTTTAAAGTCTTGTAGCCGTAATGACCTGCAGCCTCAAAGGCAGCATCGCTGAACAGGTAGTTATTGTGCCACACCTGTCCCCTTACGGGTTTTTTATCAGAACTAATATCGTCCCATGTAAGATCGACGTTATACCACGAGCCGTCCAGCTCCACCTTAGTCCATTGATGCTCCAGTCCGGCTCTGCCGCTGCTGTCCTTTTTTGAGGACGCCGGAGTGCTGATAAGCTCCGTCCGAATGCCGAGCTGCCCAAGCACATAGGCATAGACCTCGGAATAATGGCGGCATACACCGTCCTTGTTTATCATCATCTCATAGTTGTTGTATTCATTGAAGGGAACGTAATCTCCGTTATTCTCACTGCTCCTTTTATCGTATGCATACTGAAAATCAAGAGCCATTTCGTCATGAAGGAACAAAACCTTGGAAAAATCGTCACTGTAGGGGTTGAGCTTGCCCTTAAGCATTGCCAAGTAGCGATCCGCCTCGGCATAGAACGCCTTAAGCTCAGCGTTTATTTTTTCCTTATCGGCTGTACCGTCGTTATTCTTATATATGTATCTCGGATACAGCTTTGTCACTACCTCATTATCACCCGAGCCTTCATATTTCCAGTTGTTTCCTTCGACAAAAAACAGCTCAGGATAGACACCCCTGACAATTATTGTAATACCGTTCATTTCTGTCCTTGACAGCTTCCATTCAGATACGTCTATAGTATCCTCAAAATTCATATAGGCCTCCCTGAGCTTTTTTATAAGAGCAGGGTGTGAGCGTGTCGTGGTGGTTCTGTTGTCATCAGT
>ONFW01000214.1 GCA_900317215.1 uncultured Eubacteriales bacterium
CTCAGCTCATCGGCGCTGACAGACAGCCCCGTACAAAGGACAGACACTGCCGCAAGCAAAACAGCTATTAACTTTTTCACCGTTTTCAACATACGGCAGTGCCTCCTTTAGTTTGTGTTGATTAGACTATGTGGTGTGCCTGTTATGTGCCAGGGGTCATCAGGGACCGGGAGCGGGAGCAGGAGCAGGCTCGGTCGTTTTCCAAACGAGTGCTGTCTCAACATCTGTAGGAGTTACAACAGTAGCAACTGCACCAAGCTCTTCTGCTGCTGCATCAGCAAGAATGTTGCCGTCTGCATCATAAGTGATCTGAGCAGATGAAAGAGCAATGTTGAGATCAAAGTCAAATGACTTGTACATGCCCTGTTTTACAGAATCATCAAGAGTTACACTGTCGATGAGCTTAGAAGAAGTCTCGCCGCCCTCAAGAATACCGGTATAGTAGAATACAGCAGTATTACCTACTACAGGATTCTGATAGAGGAGCCACATATCATTCTTTGTACCGTCAGTAGTAGCTGCAACCTTATCACTGAGATTAATGTTGATCTTTATGATTCCATCGCTTGCAGCAAGCAGGTTTTCGAGTGCATCTGTAGCTGTGTCATAGAGGTCTTTAGCTGCATCATATGCTACACTTGCAGCATCACTAAGTGCGCTCCAGTAATTTTGTTCTGCATTTAATTCAGCCAATTTTGCTTCAGCTGCTTTTGCATTTTCATTTGCAGTTTTGAATCTTGCAAGAGCATTTTCAAAATTAGTTTTTGCTGTATTATATTCTGATTCTGATGTAGTATAGTTAGTAGAAGCAGTTTCGTAATCATCATCTGCTTTAAGCTTCTTGCCATACAATGAATCTTCTGTTGAATCTGCAAGCTGAGTCGTAATAACATCGCTTCCTGTCAGCTTTTCAAATTCATTTATGAAGTTGATTTCAGCTACAGCCAACTTAGCCGCAGCAGTGAAATATGTATGCAGTTCATTCTGAGCAACATTAGAATCAACCCATGCCATAAATGCTACCCATTCATCAACATCGGTTGTGCCCATTGCTAATGAAGATGAAGTAGCTGAATTGTAAGCAGCAATTTCATTTGCTAATGCAGAAGCGTCATTTAATCCTGCATTTGTTGTAGCAGTTGTCATTGCAGTTTGTGCATCTTTGTAAATCTTGCCAAGAGAACCCTCTTTTGCGGTTGACAAGCTTGTACCGCCATCGCCATAAAGCTTAAGAAGTGAAGCGTCAACTGCAGCCTGAGCTGCTTCTTTTTCTGCTAATGCGTTAGCTTTTGCAATTTTTGCCTGCACATAAGCTTCATATTTTGCATTATAAGCAGCAATTGCTGAAGCCAATTGCATCTCAGCAGCAGTAAGTTCATTCATTGCCTGATTGTACTCACCAGATGCATTATTGTGAGTGTTATACTCATTAGCTGTTAATAATGCTGCTTCATAAGCCCTATCCGTAACGTCATATGCATGCTTAGCAGCATCAACTGCTTTTGCTAACTCAATATATTTAGCAGCTGCATTTGCATTACCGGTATCATAAGTAGCTACAAGTCTGTTGTTTGTTGCGTCATAAGTGATATCTATGGGATCAATAAGCTTCTGTTCTGTCTCATAGAAACCTGCTGTTGCTGAAACAAGAATACCGTCATCATTTCTTCCATCATCAGGTGCATATGCATCATCATCCCAACCAGTATCATCAGCTCTATAGCAGGTAAGGTTACTTATTTTATAATATTTTTTATTCTTAAAGTAATATCCATCATACTCAAATGTCTCAGGAAGTCCTTCAGAATTAGCAATTTCTATTGTTCTTCTGAATACATACAGACCTTCTACATCAGGTTTAAACTCTGCCTGTGCCGGAACATCTACTCCAACAAATTGTCCTGCAGGGTAAATTCTTGTGTAATACTCCTGATCATCAGGTCTTACAACTATGATGCTTCCGAGCTCAGCAGTAGAGTTTGCAGGTTTATAAGCAAGATATGAGCCTGCTTCCATGATGTATCTTTCTTCGTCTGTAAGTTGTACAGAATTTTCTGTCAAATCATTGGTTGCTTTCTCAACTGTGATTGTAAGAACGCCAGATACGTCTTCTCTTACAAATGCAGAGATTGAACCGGTGTTGATTGCATAAACGTCTTTGTTGACTTCCTGACCGGGCAGCCAGTTTGCAGGGGGAGCGAAGGATTCGACGATCTTTACGTCGTAGTCAGCGTTGGCTGAAAGTCTGTTGGTGACTTCGTCCTTTGCTGTGAACCATGCAAATGATGAACCGGCAATGATAAGCGCTGCAAGAATGCATGATGCGCCTAAGACTCTGCGTCTTTTCTTAGATCTGCTTGCCATAATTCATTTCTCCTTTGTAATAAATTTTGATCCTCGCGGACGGTTTTTAGGGAAATGCTATGAAATATCATAACGCCTGCGGCATTATGTGAGCGCCCTCTGCGGCAGTCTGCTCCGCTTATGCGTTGCTCTGCTCCGCCTCGGACGTTTTTTCTGACTCCGTGCTGTCAGCCGAGGGATCCGGCTTAACAGCTTCCGCACCGTTGGTTATCGAGGCTTCGGTATCTTCTCCTTGGCTGCTCGTGTCCTCTGAGCCTTCCTCGCAAGCCTCAGACTTTTCAAGGCTAACCTTTTGCTGAAGAGCTTCCTTCGGGGTGCTGTCGTCAGAATTTGTATTTTCGGGCTTGGAGTCGGATCCGGACTCGTCCGTTTCATTCTCTGCTTTTTCTTTGTCCTCGTCCTCCTTGCCCAACAGGAAGTAGCGTTTCAATAGCAGGAAGAACACTGCGATCATAATGATAATGGGTACTATCAGATACCAGCGGAGCTTGATGAATGCTACTATTGAGCCGAGCATCGGTATGCCAAAGGTGACCTTGCCGATTATCTTTGCCTCGCTTAGCAGGAATTCATCAGGATCCTTGTTTGCATCACCCTTTGTCTGGAAGCACGTTACTCCCGTGTTCTCATAGTTTTCGATCTTTTTTACAACACGGTGGGTAAGGTAAGTCTCACTGTTATCGGACGGATTATAGGTGATTACGTCTCCGACGTCGATCTCGGAAGCGTCACACAGCTTGACAAATATCATATCTCCCTGATTGTAGGTAGGTGACATTGAAGGTGTAATGACGTTGTAATACCTGAATCCGAAAAGTGCCTTGTCCTGCGACGTGCTGAATGCAAACAGTATTGCTCCGATCAGTATTGCTGCGGCGACAAGATATACGAATACAGTAAACGCTATATCGAATATCTTTGCCCCCAGCGGCATCTTTTCCCCCTTATCCTTGATCTTTGTTTTCTTACTTATAGAAAACCACTCCCTTCGTTTTTCGATCATCAGACAAGATCTTTATTGTCATTTTCCGGGTCTGCTCTGTCGTCCGGTGCGTCCGTCTCCGACTGCGCCGCTCCCTCCTCAGATGCGGCTGCTTCCTCAGATGAGCTATCATCCTTGTTTTCAGCCTCACCCTCCGGCAGAGGATCATCGTCCGCAGGACTGCGGGCGTATCTTCTGATAAGGTATATCCCGATAATAGCAAGCACAAGAATACAAAGCATTATCCTGCCGAAACGGGTGCTCAGTATTATAAATATCCAGCCTGCAACGGGTATACAAAAGCTGACCCTGCCGATGACATTTTCATAACTCACCGGGGCGCCATCGGCAATTGCATTTGCGTCGCCCTTTGTGGTGAGCTGTCGGTTCACGGGGTCTATCCCTACGAGCCTGTGAGTTACGACTGTGCTGTCACTTATCACATAAGTGATGACATCTCCCTCACTTAGCTGCTCAAACTCCGCTCTTTCAACAACTACCATAGCCCCGACGGGATAATTCGGCTCCATGCTGCCCGTCTCTATGCAGAAAAGCCTTTTTCCCTGCAACAGCAGAACAGCTATTGCAATTCCTGCGGCTATTATCAAAAAATACAGTATATATAAAAGCGCCTTGCAAATTTTCAGGAATACTTTCATGGTTTCACCGCTATACCGTTCATTTGATAATAGTGTACAAAACAAAGACTTTTCTGTATTAGATTATACAACAAATTGATAAAAACGTCAACCTGAATGTTGTGTTCAGGTTTATTCTGTTTTTTCAATCAGCTCATATAATCCGGGGATATCCGTTGTTTTCCGACACGATCGTGCTGTCTGACCGAAGCACGAGCCTTCGATTACCGAAAGCCTCGTTATATATCAGAATTGAAGCAGTGCTTCGGCATCGCTGCCGACACAGCACCTTCAAGATTCTGCATTATTGGTCCGCCTGTAAAAAGCTTGTCCAGGCGTCTTTCCATTGCTCCTCGGTATACTCAAAGCCGTAAACGCTGCTTGTCTGCGTTAAACCGTTTACCCTTGAGGTGACCTCGGAAACTCCTGTTTCAACGGTCTGTACCGTCTCGCTGTATATTATCATATCATAAGGGATTATCCTGTCGATATTGCTATCCTCTTCATTGGCTCTGAAATCCGTTGCAACACCGTCAAAGAGCTTTGCTGTTGATTCTCCGGGTGCGAGTATCTTCTTATAGTAGAAATAGCCTCTGAGCTTTTCAGGCTCTCTCCATGCATTAAGAGGAATGAACACCCAGTCTGAGGTCAGGGTGCCGTTGGTAAGCGAGATCTTGAAATCCTTCCAGACGACAGGAGTTCCGTCAAGATAAATGCTTGCCGCCTCCGCCGCCTTGCTGTCGGAAAACTCCGCAAACACACGTACAAAGCAGGGTACTGTGCCTGTATTCTTTACGGTGACCTCCTTGGGTATCTCCTCGTTGGTCATTTTCTGAACCGACGGCTCCGAAAACTCCTCACTTATTTCGGCATCTCCGTGACCGACGATTATCGTATTCTCCTTTTCTACAGTCCTCCCGAGATAGGCTATCGTCAAGCCCACTCCGAGCGATATGACAAGAACTGCAAGAACTGCGGAAAGGGCAATAGCCGATCTTTTAACTTTCTTTCTCATGCTGTCGCCTGCTTTCTCATCACAACGCCGAATACCTCGCTGAGCTGCTGCTTTGTAAGATATCCGTCCCCTGCCGGAAGACCGTCGATCCCGAGCTTATCAGCCTGTATCCCGTAAGCGCTGATCTTTACCGTAACAGGAGTGTCCTCACGATTTTCATTCGTAAGCTCTTCATCGATAAAGCTCTTGAGCTGTATCCTGTCAAAGAGTGTCACGGTTTCTGCATTTCCTTCTGCCGCGAGCCTTTTGTTGTATCCGAAGTAATAGATCTTATACCTTACTCCGTCCGTCACCTTCTCGGTATTGAAGGTATTCAGACTTACCCAGCCCTCTGCGGAGGCTGTCCCCGCATGATAGGTCAAAGCAACGGAGGCATTGTCGTTTCCTTCTATTTCTGCTACATTGCCGCCCTCAGCTATCATTCTGAATATTTCATCCTCACGCGGCTCGCCGTATATTTTGGTTCCCTTTCTGTGAGCATTTTCGCCCGCTGTGCTGTCCTCATACAGCAATGTTACCGTCTTTTTCGGCACTGCTACACTTATGAACACATACTCGTCGACCGTACCGGTATTTTTCAGACTCGGAGCTTTTACAAGGCTCTGACCCGCTGCAATAACGCTGCTGTCAACAAAGCTGCCCTCATCAAGCTCAAGCGATACCTTTCCAATTGTAACAACATTCGAGGCAATATCCTTGTCGGTAAGATAAGCAGACGTAAGTCCAAAGGCAAGAAGGATCCCGAGCAGCAGAACAACTGCTGCAACAGGTATCAGCCTTTTATACTTTTTCATGCCGCTCATCTCACTTTCACATCAGGTTTTCTAATATCTGCCAGACCTCAAGGGGATCGTCTGTAGTGCCGTTGCCCGGCTTCAGCGCAACTGTCTGTATGCCGTAGGCTTCCACCTTTATCCCGACATCTCTTCTGTAATCGGGAAACTCCGACACACCGTTTGCGGGGTCGGCGTCTCTTTCTCTGAAATTCAAAACATAGATCTCATCAAAAAGCGCATTTGCTGTTGTATGACCCGACATCAGGGGAAGAAGCCTGTTTGCGGCATCAACATGCGCATATACATATGTATAGGTCCTTTTAGCCGTATCCTCCAGGGGATAGCCTGTCAACAGAAGCCAGCCGGCATTTATCATCTGAGTGTTGTCGGGCTCATCGGAATAAAGCCTTGTCCCGTTATTGAGAGTGACGAACTTATAATACGGAAGCTTGGTATCGGTATAGACAGCAGTTCCCTTCTCGCTGTCGTTATCGTCTATCGTCATGACATCATAGGGGACCGTCACCTTCAGAAACACAAATGCATCCGCTGCGTCATTGTTCCTGATCTGCGGATTCTTAGGGATAAAAGAATTCGGAACAACATTCTCACCCTCACGAGGATCCCATTTTGTTTCTGTAAGGAAAATATCAAGGGTTTTGGCGGAGATCATATTAGAAACATGGTCATAGGAAGTGAACATTGCAAAAGAAACCATAACGACTATCGCAATGAACAGAAGAGCTATTCCTGCAGTCAACGCAGGAGAGTGCTGTCGTTTTTTTGTTGGTGTTGTTGAAGCCATTTTCTCACTCCCCTTATCAGCTCCCGCACTAAAATAGAACGAGATGATTGTTTTCATTCTTCAGGATATAAAATGAGCTATCAATGCAAATACACAAAAATTATTCAATATCATAGATATTATACAACTTTTTACCCAATAAGTCAATATTATTTATAAACGGGAAATTTTTTTTACATATTAAAAAGCCATATCAATCCGGCCAAACATGAGCAATCAAATATCAGCAGAGACAATATACATGTCACCTTTTTCAGCTTGCCCTTTGTTCCCAATGGTCGGCAGTTCTGAAAGCGTTATGATTTCTTGCCTGAACAAAAAGTACGGTGATCCCGTTTTATAAGATCACCGTACCTGCAGAGATGCTATGCTATTTCAGTGTATTGTTTTATTCCTGACCGGGAACAACAGGAAGTCTTCCGACGCTCTCTGCGATCTCCTCGTCAGTGGGGATGTAGTCAGACATTTCACCGTCGTTGAATCTCTGGTATGCAACAAGATCAAAATATCCAGTGCCGGTAAGACCAAAGAGGATCGTCTTTTCCTCGCCCGTCTCCTTGCATTTGAGTGCCTCGTCGATAGCAACGCGAATAGCGTGAGAGCTTTCGGGTGCGGGAAGAATGCCCTCAACACGAGCAAACTGCTCAGCAGCCTCAAACACTGAGGTCTGCTCAACCGAGGTAGCCTCCATATAGCCGTCATGATAGAGCTGGCTAAGGGTGGACGACATTCCGTGGAATCTCAGACCTCCTGCATGATTTGCAGAGGGGATAAAGCTTGAACCGAGGGTGTACATCTTGGCGAGAGGACAGATCATGCCTGTGTCGCAGAAGTCATAAGCAAATGTACCTCTTGTGAAGCTCGGGCAGGATGCCGGCTCAACAGCGATAATGCGATAGTCGTTTTCACCGCGGAGCTTTTCACCCATAAAGGGAGCTATGAGTCCGCCAAGATTGGAGCCGCCGCCTGCGCAGCCAATGATGATATCAGGCTTTACGCCGTATTTATCAAGCGCCGCCTTAGCCTCAAGGCCGATAACAGACTGATGCAGCAGCACCTGATTGAGTACGGAGCCAAGTACATAGCGATAGCCAGGGGTTTTGGTCGCCACCTCGACCGCCTCTGAAATTGCGCAGCCAAGACTGCCTGTTGTGCCGGGATGCTCGGCAAGTATCCTTCTGCCGACCTCGGTAGTCTCTGAGGGAGAGGGAGTGACCTGCGCGCCGTAGGTACGCATGACCTCTCTTCTGAAGGGCTTCTGCTCATAGCTTACCTTTACCATATACACCTTGCAGTCAAGGCCGAAATAGGCACACGCCATTGAGAGAGCTGTTCCCCACTGGCCTGCTCCTGTCTCTGTAGTAACACCCTTGAGTCCCTGCTTCTTTGCATAGTAAGCCTGAGCTATAGCCGAATTGAGCTTATGGCTGCCGCTTGTATTGTTGCCCTCAAATTTATAATAGATCTTAGCGGGCGTTCCGAGAGCCTTTTCAAGACAATATGCTCTGACAAGGGGAGCCGGACGGTACATCTTATAAAAATCTCTTATCCCCTGAGGTATCTCGATGTAGGCTGTGTCGTTATCAAGCTCCTGATCGATAAGCTCATCACAGAAGATGCCGCTCATCTGCTCCTTTGTAAGAGGCTTTCCCGTGCCGGGATCGAGCAGGGGGGCAGGCTTGGTCTTCATGTCAGCCCTGAGATTATACCATTTTTCAGGAATCTCACTTTCACTAAGATAGATTTTGTAAGGGATCTTGTTTTCACTCATTGTTATCTTCTCCTTTTTATATGTTTTTATCGGTTTATTATTCATACAGCGTTTAGTATTATTCATTACAGGCGGCAGACCCGCCAGAGTTTCGACAGTATCATCATAATGATCTCCTCCAAAAAAATAAACCTGTCCCGACGATATGCCGGGACAGGTATTGTTTACCTGCGGTGCCACCCTGCTTGATGCAATCATGCATCCTCTCATGCGTACTTCATACGCCGACCTCGGTTACGGAAGGTCATACCGTCTTGCATACTCCGACAAAGATCGTTTCCGCTCGCCCTCAGAAGTCCATTCAGCCCTATAGTCCTTGCTGCATTCCACCATACGCAGCTCTCTGTGAAGGAAGTGACAAGGCTTACTCACTCTTCCTCAACGGTTTAAAGTAATTTTATACCAAAAAAACTGTCTTGTCAATACTTATTTAAAAAAATAGTATAACACTGTGCAAAGCCTGAAAATGTTACTGAGTCATCTTTGGCTAAAGCTTCCGGAATGATCCGCACTTCTATAAAAGTTCACACCGGCACTGGATCACGGAAAGAAAAAAACAGCTCTTTTTATTCGACATAATTCGGCTTTCATCGAGAAAATGTCTCACGGTTCTGCAAAGCATATTGACATACGATTTAATTATCGGTATAATTTTATATTGGATAATACTTTAGAAAGCAAGTTCAATACTGCTCCGAATGTCCGCCCCTCACATGAGCTCCAAAGGCTCTCTTACTGACCGGGCCGGCATTTACAGAGGGAGGAAAAATGGACGATCGCAAGGTTATTTATTATTCGGACGAGCTGAATGATGAGTTCTCCATAGCTCAGATCGAGCCGAGAAAAATAGATGAAAGCTATGTTTATATCCATGATTCCCTTTTCAAGCGCTTTACACATTTTTTCTGGTACAGGATCGTCGCTACTCCTGTCGCCTTCTTCTATGTCAAGATTAAATTTCATCATAAGATCATAGGAAGAAAGGCTTTCAGAGAATGTCGAGATAAGGGATATTTCATGTACGGCAACCACACTCAGATAGTCGGAGATCCGTTTATACCGAATATGCTGAATTTTCCCAGACATGATTATATCATAGTGCATCCCAACAATGTCTCTATGCCCTGGCTCGGAAGGGTGACTCCTTCTCTTGGAGCCTTGCCGCTTCCCGATGACAAGGGAGCTTATAAGAATTTTCTCAAGGCTATTGAAACTCATATTGAAAGAAAGCACACCGTGGTCATATATCCCGAGGCTCATATCTGGCCGTACTATACCGATATAAGACCGTTTCCTGATACCTCTTTTGCATATCCCGCCAAGCTTGACGCTCCGGTATATTGCTTTACCAACACCTACCACAAGCGCAGGCACGGCAGGGAACCTCAGATCATCACCTATGTTGACGGACCGTTTTATCCGGATCACGATATCCCTATGCGAATGAGAAAGCATGACCTTCGTGAAAGAGTGTATAAAACGATGAAGGAAAGAGCAAAGCTCTCGACCCATGTACAGATCCGGTACATAAAAAGGGAGGCTGAAAATGATTGATATTCTTTTCTGCGGAAATAACGGGGTTTTTGACGGAGTTCTGACCTGTATGCTCTCCGTTCTCAAAAGGTCACAGACAACTCAGCCCTTTACACTGCATCTGTTTACAATGGATCTGTCCGGTCTTGACCCGAAGTATCTCCCGATCACCGAGGAGCAGCGGGCTTTTCTTGACGAGGTTCTGAAGGGCTATAATATCGAAAGCAAAGCAGTTCTTTATGATGTGACCTCATGCTATAAAAAATATTTTGCAGGCTGTCCCAACGAGAACGCCTATTGCTCGCCCTATACTCTTATCAGACTGTTTGCTGACCTTATTGAGGGTATCCCAGATAAGCTGCTGTATCTTGACACGGATATCATGTTTAACCGCGATATCAGGCTGATCTGGGACATAGACCTTGAAGGCTATGAGTACGCCGCCTCTACCGATCATTACGGAAAATATCTCATTCACCCGCATTATATCAATGCCGGCGTGCTTTTGTTCAATATGAAGCTTTGTCGTGAAACAGAGCTTTTCAAGGCGGCAAGGGGCTGGATACGAAGAAAAAAGCTCCCCTTTGCCGATCAGAGTGCACTGATCCGCTCTACCACAAGAAGAAAGGTTCTTCCGCAAAGATACAACGATCAGAAGTTCCTTCACAAGCATACTATTGTCCGCCATTTTTCAAAACGTCTTTTCTGGCTTCCGTATCCGCATACCGACAATATCAAGCAATATCATGTTGAAAAGGTACACTCGGTATTCAGGTATCACCAGTTTGACGATATTCTTGACGAATACCTTGAACTCAAGAAAAAATTTACAATGAGGGATGACCATGAATAAGCAGATAATTCCTGTTTTCTATGCCTGCGACGATGCTTTCGTCAAGTATACCATAGTGTCGCTCTATTCCATGATACAAAATGCTTCAAGGGATTTTCACTATATTATCTATATTCTCCATACGGAGATCTCCGATGAGATGAAGCAAAAGGTATACAAGCTTGCAAACGACTGCTTTGAGATACAATTTGTTGATGTTACAAACTATCTCAAATCTATTTCAGATAAACTTCCCTTGAGGGACTACTATTCAAAGACCACCTATTACCGTCTGTTCATTGCGGAGATGTTCACAGAGTATTCCAAGGCTATATATATCGACAGTGACACCATTGTCCAGGGTGATATAAGCAAGCTCTATCTTATCGATATCAAGGACGCCTATGTCGGCGCCTGTCATGAGCAGGCTATGATACAGGTGGACGAATTCGGCACCTACGTTGAAAAGGTTGTGGGCGTTTCGAGATATAATTTCTTCAATGCAGGTCTTATAGTCATAAACTGTGAGCAGTTCCGTCTTCATTTCGTGCTCGACAAGTTCATTGATTATCTGCATTACTACACCTTCGTTGTTACCCAGGACGAGGACTATCTCAACCTTATCTGCAAGGATCATGTTTATTGGATAGACCAGCGCTGGAACACTGAGGTATACTGTGACATCTCATATCCGATAGAACAAGCCAATATGCTGCATTATATCATGACAAGCAAGCCGTGGCACTATGAAGACTGTCCCCATGGTGATATCTTCTGGCGCTATGCAAAGGATACAGAGGTCTATGATGAGCTGAGGAGCATACTCAACAGCTATTCCGACGAGGAAAAGGAAAAAGACAAGCTTGTTCAGGAAAACCTTGTCAAGCTTGCAGTTAAGGAAACCAATCGTGAGGATAATTTTATGAACCGTGTGAACAAAGACAAACGAGCCAAGGATCGTGTTGAGGTGCTTCATAAAATAGAGCAGTATGAGCGCGAGGGAAGATTTTATGAGGACGTTGAGATAGATCCTCCCGGGCGTGTGCTCCTCCCCGATGATATCGAGTATATCCAGAAGGGTATTGCCGATAAGCTAAAAACAAAGCTTGCCTTTATAATCGCGCATAAATTTGTCAGAAACCTCATCAAGGACAAGAAATTCATCATCAAGGAAATGCGCGGACTTGAGAATTTCCATAATCTTAACAGCGGAGCCGTCATTACCTGCAACCATTTCAACGCCTTTGACAGCTTTGCGATCCAGCTTGCCTATGAAGCGGCGGATCAGCCGAACCGTTCCTTCTGGAGAGTTATCCGTGAGGGCAATTATACCTCCTTCCCGGGCTTTTATGGTTTTCTGATGCGCCATTGCAATACTCTGCCACTCTCGTCTAATCTCGCAACGATGAAAAAGTTCATAAGCGCTACAAACGAGCTTATCAAAACGGGCAATTTTGTATTGTTCTATCCTGAACAGAGCATGTGGTGGAACTACCGCAAGCCCAAGCCCCTGAAAAGCGGAGCCTATACCTTTGCAGTAAGGAATAACGCCCCTGTTCTCCCCTGCTTTATCACAATGAAGGACTCGGACGTTATGGGCGAGGACGGCTTCTATGTTCAGGAATATACCATTCATATCGCAGAGCCTATATATCCGGACACCTCACTTTCTCACCGCAAGCGTATAGAGGATATTATGGAAAAGAATGCTGCAGTATGGAAGGAAATATATGAGCGTGAATATCATATAGCTCTTTCCTATACTACCGATCCCGACAAGCTGAAAGTCAATAAATGATCCAAGGGCTGCCGCACCGTTTGGTGTGACAGCCCCTTTTTTTCATATAAATAGTCTTATGTATGCGGCCTCATTTTCAATTATGCCGAAGGCTCTTGCCCTGTATATTATCTTGCTTGCCCAATTTGTGTGCGGCTTAATCTCATTCATCTTATTGCCGCCAGTGCCCTTTATCACTCCTCCGTCAGAATTTCCGAGTATCATTCTGGCGTCCTCATACTCCTCCCTGGTAACGGCATTCAAAGCATTTACATACTTGATATGTGTCGGGTGTATGACGGTTCTGCCGACAAAGCCGTTTGCCTTGTCAAGTATCACCTCTCTGAGAAGTCCGTCTATCTCCTGATTGACTATGGGCAGTCTCTTCATAAGGTAGTCGTCGAGCCCGTGGGTTGGCAGCTCGTCAAACATTAACTCCTTGGGAGCGCGGAAGTATTCCCACACCGGTCCCGATACGATATAATCATTGTTTCTGCCAAAAATATTGACTATGTCAGAAAGACAATCCCTGACGGTCAGAATATCATATATTGAATAATCCACTCCTCTTCGCACACCGAATACGGATGAAAAATCCGTACCTCCGACACGCACCTGCAAAACAAGCTCCCGATAATCGTTGAGTATCCTTTTGATGCCTAAAAGCTCCTCAAGCCTTGTCTCCTTATATGCGACCTCGGTACTCTCAATGATAGGCATTCCGTAGAGCTTTTCCGAAAATCTCTTGTTCAGCTCCGTGAGCTTATCAAAATACTGACGCCCCGATGCCGAGGAAAATTTAGGAAAAACAATGCCGCAAAGTGTCTTGAGCTGATGCTCCGTCAAGCCTTGAGCAAAGTGATCGAACTGCTCAAGATTCCTGACCCTCACAAAAATAAGCGGCAGCTTGTCGGGAGGGAGCACCTTGCTGTCAATATATGAAGTCAGCTTGTCAAGCATTGAGTGAACATTCTTTTCGGCAGCCTCCACCTCATCAGCCGGGCAAGCGTCCTCAAAGCAGAGAACAAACGAGGTAAGTCCCGCAAGCCTTCCGCTGAGCAGCTTTGAGCTGATATCCTTGGTTCCGGGCATGTACATAGTTGCTCCGGGACAGTATTGTAAGAGCTCACGGTCAGTGTATTTATCAAAGCTCTCCGGCTCTGAAATAAATTTAAAATTACGGTTGTACAGATGATGTCTCATGATCTTATTTCTACCTTATTCTTTATTTTTCTCTTTGCGGGAGTCTGATAAGGCTCTCACAAAGACCGTTTGAGAAAATACCGCTGATTTTTATGCAGCCCTCCAAATCATCGGGCAGCCGCTTCATTTTTTCCGGGACAAAGGATATATCCGACTCTCTGAGCATCGGGATATCAAATTCGCTGTCTCCTGCAGAAATGACCCTTGCCTCCTGTCCGCCGATCCTCTTGATAAGCCTTTTGGCAGCCTCTCCCTTTGACAGACATTCAGGCAGACAATAGAGCTTTCCCGAAGAAAATATCACGCTCAGCCCTGTTGTATCAAGCTCGCTTTTCAGAGCGGTGAGAGTTTTTTCTGCGTCTGCAGGTCTGCAGTATACCATATACGGCTCGATATAGTGGACGTGACTTTCATCAGTAAAGCGGCTGATAATATCCCGGCATCTGATGATCCTGTCGGAATAAGGCTCTGCAAGTCTTTTGCTTTCCTCCTCCCATGAGGTATCCGGTCTTCCGTTTTCGAGAAGAACAGCTCCGTTTGAAATGAGGGCATATCTTATTCCCAGCAGCTCAGTGAGAGGTCTGAGTCTTGAATACTGCTTAAAGGTGCGTGTTGTGAGAGGCACAAGAACATTGCCCTCTATGCTGCAAAATGTCCTGAGCAGAAGCAGAGTTTTTTCTGTGATATAGCTCTGTTCTCTGCCGTCAAGGTATTCGGAAACACGCTTTTTTCCGCTGAGCCTGTGCCTGTGAGAGTATATCAGGGTGTTGTCGAGGTCTGAAAGAAATATATTCATAGCTGCACCCTTCTTCATGTGTCAGCTATTGCCTTTATCAGTCCGCAAGCCTTATAGCATTTCAGAGGAAAAACCTCAAGCTCGACGTTCTTTTCTTCAGCAAGCCGATATATGTGACCGAGGTACTCGTTGTCATCAAGACTATGAACAAGTATCTTCCACGGTATCCTTCTAAGCATGACCCTTGTTGCTTCGCCAAGCCCGGGCTTTACGAAATTTACGTCTGAAATATTGTATATCTCCTTTATCCTGAGGACCTCGCTGTAGGGATCGGGTCGCTCTGCAGGCTCGGGCTCGAAGGTGAAATCACAGCCGAATTTTTCCGTGACGGAATCAAGGAACGTCGCCGTAAGATCGTCATGCTCAAATTCACTGTAATAGGCTGCGCCGTGGAAATCATTCTCACCGATAATATCGCTTCTGTAAAATGTCCTGCTGACAAGCCCGGACACAGTAGAATTCAGACACGAGCTGGGGATAAGAAAATCTCTGTGAGTTCCGCACTTCCCTGCAACGTATGCAGGGTCTGAAAGAACTGCTACACTATCATCAATGCCTTTATATTCGAGCATTGCTTCCTTTAGCTGTCCACGGATCGCGCCCTTGCCTGTCCAGCCGTCAACAAACTGCAGTTTCTCAGCAGGATGCCTTGAAAGAATATAGTTAACAGCGTTCTTGTCTATTCCCTTGCCCCTTATTATCGAGACAGAATAATGCATGACGTCTGCGCCGTATTTCCACTTGATGCATCTTTTCATCAGCACACCGATAGGTGTGCCTGCCCTTGCAAGGGATACGAGTACCGCATCCCTGCCCTTTTCGGCTATTATCCTGTCGCACAGAATTTCCACAGCCTTTGCCGTGGCAGCCGAATAAAGCCTCAATGCTTGCAAAAAGGTCTCCCTATATTCTCTGCTCGGCAGATGCTCCTTTGGCAGCATCTCCGAATAATGCACACCAGACTGTATTCTCTTTTCACGCTCTGCGTTTTCAAGCGGTTCCACCATTCCGGTAATATCCTTTAATAATAAAATGACCTCATCTTTATTATAACTGCTCTGCATCTTTATCCTCTTATCAAATATATATTTTCACAATGCCCTCTGAAAGCTCCGCACAGCTTATCCATAGCTTTTTTCACCTGCTCATCGTTTTTGCTGTCGGTAAGCACGAGCATCGCATCATAATCGTCAATATTATAGAGAAAGGTAGTGCGTCCTTCCTCGTAAAAGCTCGGCAGAACAAAACCGTTTCTGCACGGGTA
>ONFW01000210.1 GCA_900317215.1 uncultured Eubacteriales bacterium
AGCATGGAGGGCGCAATAACCGAAACGGAGCGCAGACGCTCGATACAGCAAAAATATAATGAAGAGAACCACATCGTTCCTCAGACCGTTACCAAGAGGATAAGCGATATACTGGACATCTCTACCCATTCTGCGGACGAAAAGAAGCCTGCCAAAAAGCTGACAAGGGCGGAAAGGGAAAAGCTTATCGAGCAGCTTACAAAAGAGATGAAGGCTGCGGCCAGGCTGCTTGAATTTGAACACGCCGCCTTTCTGCGCGATAAGATAAAAAAGCTGAGAGAAGAGGAATAACAGGAGGCAGTCATATCACAGGCTGCGCCCTGAACGGGTGAGGGTCAAAAAATGGAGATACTCGGGCTTGACAAAATCCGAAAAATATCGGATAATACAGATTTGGATAATGAGGTGCAGGGACTCGAGCAGATAAGAGCCGAGGACGAGGGTATAAACATCACAGGGCTTGAGAGCATCAGGGGTATTTTCACAAACGATTTTCCGAAAATATCCGTGTTCGCCATGGAGCTTCTCAAATCGGCTTCAAGAGCAAAAGAGCTTGACAGCGAGCTAAGACAATACGGAGCCTCCTTCCACAGATATGAGTTCGCTCCCGTGGCTGCTCTTTCGGACGTGCGTTCCTTTGAGCTGCGCCACAGCATAAGCCTGCCGCCCTCCTATGTGGAGTTTCTCACACAGGCAGGTAACGGCGGCGCAGGACCCGAGCTGGGGCTTTTCTCCCTTGAGGAGCTGGAGCTTGTCAATTTCTGCACGCATACTAACAGAGGAGTCTCCCGTGCTCTTGCAAAAGGCGAGGAGGACTTCTACAGCTATCCCTTTTCGGCTTCTGAGGCAGGCACGCTGATACGCAGCGAGCTGAGCGAGGCTGAGTGGGACAGCAGCGTGCTGGAGCTGCTAAGGCACGAAAACACAGGCAGGGGCAGCGAATATGAGAGCCGCCGCCGCAGGCTTTACGGCGGAGTGCTGCAGATAGCCGCAAGCGAGAGCACCTTTTGCCCTGCGATAGTATGCAGCGGCGATATGTGCGGCGAGATAGCGGAGATATCCCATGACCTTGATATGCCCAAATATACCGGCAGGAGCTTTGAGGACTGGCTGCTGGGATATTTTGACGGCGTTATCAGCAAATTCGGAAAGACCTGACATACCGGAAGGGGAAGAAAATTGGCAAAGAAGACGATAAAAACAGACTACGGCAACGAAAGCATAATGACCCTGAAGGGCGCGGACAGAGTGCGAAAGCGCCCTGCGGTGATCTTCGGCTCGGACGGGATAGAGGGCTGCGAGCACTCGGTATTTGAGATAATCTCAAACTCGATAGACGAGGCGAGAGAGGGCTACGGCAAGCAGATTATAATTACCAAATATGCCGACAATTCAATAGAGATCGAGGACTTCGGAAGGGGCATACCCGTTGATTACAACAAAAACGAGGAGCGCTATAACTGGGAGCTGGTGTTCTGCGAGCTTTATGCCGGAGGCAAGTATAAAAACAACGAGGAGGGCAGCTATGAGCTGTCTCTCGGTCTTAACGGACTTGGACTCTGCTCCACACAGTATTCCTCCGAGTATATGGACGTGGATATAAGAAGGGACGGCACACGCTTCACCCTTCACTTTGAAAAGGGCGAGAATATCGGCGGCCTTAAAAGAGAGCAGTATACTGGCAAAAAAACAGGCACTAAAATACGCTGGAAGCCCGACCTTGAGGTCTTCACCGATATTGATATCCCCGACAGCTACTACCTTGACATGATAAAGCGTCAGGCTGTTGTAAACGCCGGGGTCACCTTTATCCTCCGCACAGAGAAGAACGGCAGCTTTGAGACTGCCGAGTTCTGCTATGAAAACGGTATCCTCGACCATGTTAAGGAGCTTGTGGGCGAGGACGCTCTCACTCAGGTGCAGCTCTGGCAAACGGAGAGAATGGTCAGCGACCGTGACGACAAGCCCCCCTATAAAACAAAGATAAACATTTCCCTTGCCTTTTCAAACAAGGTCAGCGCCTCGGAGTATTATCATAATTCAAGCTGGCTCGAATACGGCGGCGCGCCCGAAAAGGCTGTCAGGAACGCCTTTGTGTATTCTATCGACAGCTACCTCAAGCAGAACGGAAAATACACAAAAAACGAGAGCAAGATAAACTATGACGACGTCAAGGACTGCCTTGTAATTGTGATATCCTCCTTTTCAAGCGTCACCTCCTACGAGAACCAGACCAAAAAGGCTATCACCAACAAGGGCATACAGGACGCTATGACTGAATACCTCCGTCATCAGCTTGAGGTGTATTTCATCGAGAACAAGCTCGACGCCGAGAAGATAGCCTCTCAGGTGCTCATAAACAAGCGCAGCCGTGAGAGCGCCGAGAAAACCAGACTCAACATAAAAAAGACCCTTGCAGGAAGCATGGATATAACGGGCAGGGTGGCAAAGTTCGTGGACTGCCGCAGCAGGGACAAAAACGAGAGAGAGCTTTTCATTGTGGAGGGCGACTCTGCGCTCGGAGCCTGCAAGCAGGCGAGAAACCCCGATTTTCAGGCGATAATCCCGATAAGGGGCAAGATACTCAACTGCCTGAAGGCGGATTACGACAAGATATTCAAAAGCGAGATCATCACCGATCTTCTAAAGGTGCTGGGCTGCGGAGTAGAGGTTAAGAGCAAGGCAAACAAGGACCTCTCCTCCTTCGACCTTGAACAGCTCCGCTGGAGCAAGGTGATCTTCTGCACCGATGCCGACGTTGACGGCTTCCATATAAGGACTCTTCTGCTCACTATGATATACCGTCTTGCACCCACCCTCATCAGAGAGGGCAAGGTGTTCATTGCCGAATCTCCTCTTTATGAGATAACCTCGGGCGACAAGGTGTATTTTGCCTATACCGAGGCGGAGAAGGAGCGCTTTCTCGGCGAGCTTGAGGGGAAGAGATACACTATTCAGCGTTCAAAGGGACTTGGTGAGAACGAGCCCGAGATGATGAGCCTCACCACAATGGATCCCTCCACAAGAAGACTCATCAAGATAATGCCCGACGACGCAAAAAAGACCTCAGAGCTGTTTGATGTGCTTCTGGGGGATAATCTTGCGGTAAGACGAGACTACATCATCGAGAACGGCTATAAATACGTCGATAACCTTGATGTTTCATGACCGCGGCTAAGGTTCTGAGGCCTTTTGCTGCAGGATAGCTTTTTGAGAGGATAAAGGATAAAATGGCAAGAAAAAAGAAGGGCGGCAGCGCACAGCCGCAGTCAGGAATAAAAGGCTACATCGCAGGAGCGGGTGAGGTGGTTGAAGAAAACATCGGCCATACCCTGCAGGAGAATTTCATGCCCTATGCAATGAGCATAATCCTCTCCCGTGCGATACCAGAGATAGACGGCTTCAAGCCCTCGCACAGAAAGCTGCTCTATACTATGTACAAAATGGGTCTGCTCGGTCAGACAAGGACAAAATCAGCCAATATAGTTGGTCAGACCATGAAGCTCAATCCCCACGGCGACGCTGCTATCTATGACACAATGGTGCGTCTGAGCAGGGGCTACGAGGCGCTTCTTCACCCCTTTGTGGACAGCAAGGGCAATTTCGGCAAGTCCTACAGCCGTGATATGGCATGGGCAGCCTCAAGATATACCGAGGCAAAGCTCGACCCTATCTGCGCTGAGCTTTTTGGTGATATCGACAAGGACACCGTTGATTTCAACGATAACTACGACAACACCCTAAAGGAGCCTGCTCTTCTGCCTGCGGCCTTTCCCTCAGTGCTTGTAAATGCGAACACGGGAATAGCTGTAGGCATGGCAAGCTCTATCTGCTCCTTTAATTTAGAGGAGGTCTGCAGAACTGCTATCGGGCTTCTTAAAGACCCTGATTTTGATATCATGTCCACGCTTTTAGCGCCTGATTTCAGCGGCGGCGCTCAGATAATCTACGACAAGGCGGCCATTGAGACTGTCTACAGAACAGGCAAGGGCAGTATTCGCACAAGAGGGCGCTACAGCTACGATAAATTCGCAAACTGTATAGATATCCTCAGCATACCGCAGACGACCACCTGCGAGGCTGTTATCGAAAAGGTGATAGACCTTGTAAAGCAGGGCAAGCTGCGCGAGATATCCGATATCCGAGACGAAACAGGCATCAACGGTCTCAAAATAACCGTAGACCTGAAAAGAGGAACAGACCCCGACAAGCTCATGCAGAAGCTCTACAAAATGACACCTCTCGAGGACAGCTTCTCCTGCAACTTCAACGTGCTTATAGCAGGCACTCCGAGGGTGCTTGGGGTCAAAGAGCTGCTTGAGGAATGGTCGGCCTTCCGTATTGAGTGCGTAAAGCGCAGAACATACTTTGACCTGCACAAAAAGCAGGACAGGCTGCATCTGCTGAAGGGACTGGAGAAGATACTTTTAGACATCGACAAGGCTGTCAGGATAATCCGTCACACCGAGGAGGAAAGCCAGGTAGTGCCTAATCTCATGGAGGGCTTCGGCATTGATGAGATACAGGCGGAATATGTTGCCGAGATAAAGCTGCGCCACCTTAACAGAGAATATATCCTCAAATCAACAAACGATATCTCTCAGCTTGAAAAGGATATCGCAGA
>ONFW01000209.1 GCA_900317215.1 uncultured Eubacteriales bacterium
CAAAACTGACATAATGCTTTCCATCTATGGTTTCTCTGATAGAATCCCAATGAAAAGCGCTGCGATCCAGTCCGGATAAGAAAGTTTTTCTTCCTAACACTTCGATAGCTTGTTTGTATCCGATTCGCTTCTTTGCACCGCTGTTCTTGTCGATAAGCGTATATGTCGTTTTTGTCGCTGCTTTTTCAACTTGAGCGAAATCTTCATTCTCGGTTTCTCCGAGTTCCTTGAGATAAGCTATATCGCTTTCTGTCAGTTTCATCTTAATCTCCTTTCGCGTTAATTGGTGATGATATTCCTCTTACAATTTTCAGCTTAAACACCTTCCTGACTACAGATCAAATGTATTTCCACAGTTCATCTTTTTCACAGATAAAGTATGAATCACCGCTGTGCCATAAGGATATAAAGAGATCGCCGTCTTCGGTTTCAATCGGACAGTCCTCCAGGCATTCTCCAAAGCCATCGCTGTTTTGACCTTCAACCTCATCACGGATCATTTCTTTTTCTTCTTCTGTAAAAGCCTCGTGTAGACGAAAATCGACCTTTCCATATAAGATACCTTTGATTTCTTCAACGCCGTACCGAACAGAGGCAATCTTATTCCTGGTGTTATCATCTTCACCGAAGTATTGCTTCATATCGTCAACACCCTGTTCTTTATCGAGCAGTTCATTGATATCCCTTCGGAACATCTTTAGATAACGATTGGATACTTCTTCTTCTTCGCTGAGTCCATCAACAAGCTTACCGACTATCGGGAAATAGAAGGTTGTCAGGTGTTCTCCAAACTGATAGGTCATTTCAGAAATATCGCGGAGAAGCTCATTGAATGAAGTGTATTTATTAGATGCTACCAATCGCTTTCTCAGCTCGGGCCAAATCTCATCGGGAGAATTCATAACTCTGTAGATCGTTTTACTAACGTCCATTAATGAATTACTTTCAGTGAAAAGACTGATAAGATGACAACCGGTATTATTTTCAGTCATCAGCTTGATTCGAAGCGGGTATACTGGATATGACAATAGAGGATTATTCAGCTCACATCCGATAGAGCTAAGTTTCAAACTAAGATTTCTTATATCTGTCGGAAGCGGCAGAGTCACTGAATTGCGTTCATATTCAATAAATGCGCTGATACGGAGGTTTTTAGATTCGTCTATGAAATCCTGCATAGACGAGACTTCCTCACGGATTTCATTCTCAGTCATACCGATATCACGGTTCAGCGTGTTGTATGCATCAGCTCGGCTCGGTGAGTTTCCTACGATCCAATCAATAATTGTTCGGAATAACTCCACTTTTCTTTCTGTGTTCATTCTTTACCTCCTAAACGGTATCGGCTATGGGGACAATGTCCCACTTTGCAATTGTAATAACAGACGGTCTTTTGTTCATATAAGAAGCGTACATCTCGTTGAAAGAGCCTTTGTATCTCTTGGATAAGACGTCTTCGACATCTTCTTTTGTCGCTTTTTCTATATATTTTCTCTTGGTTTTAATCACATAGGAATCAGCGTATTCAACGATATTTGTGCTGAAATCATTAGATGATTCACACACGCTCTTATAGGTGACAGTTGCGCCCGGGATATATTTTTGAGCTATAAGATGCCACATAACGACGGCTTCCTGCCAGCTGAAGGTGACTTGCTTTATCTCAAGCTCCATCTTGGCGGGAGAGTAGGTCCATCTTTTGATAAATCCCAAAGTTCCGATCTTGTTAACGTCGGGGATCGCACCCGAATAGAGTGCGAGGCTTTTGAGATACCAGCGACCAACCGTTTTGTTATCCATATCGTTGATATCCGGGTGCATTTCCTTTACCCATTCAAATATAAGCATGAAGAGATCCCATATTGCTTCTTCATTTTCTGTCGGGTTAGGATGTGTGATATGTATGGTTGTATTGACCTTTGACATTGTTTCTCCTTTTTTAGATAAAAAAAGATACAGCGGCGATTGTTACATCGCCGCTGATTCATCATATTAGCTTGCATAACCCGTACCGTATCCAGGCATTTCGTTGAACGGAGTATGATCCTCGATTGCTGAAGGGGGAGGAGGGGGAGATGAGAACTGGTTTGTGTTTGCAGGATCGTTATTGCCGCGGCGGCTGTTAGGCTGCTGCCCGGAGCCACCGGCGGTATTGCGCTGTTCTTCCGCATCTTGAAGTGCCTTTTTTGTCAATGGTGCGCCGATCCGCTGTAAAGCTGTCTGAGTGACGGCCTCCCAATTTACAACAAAGCTGTAGATTGTCGACCAGAACTGAAACATCTGTGAATCGGTATACCGCTGGAGAATCTTTGTTTCAGTTCCTTTTATCGGCTTCTTATCCTGATCACAATCTCCATTGGTACACGTTAAGCACCAAGTAATCCTCATATTAGGATTTCTTTCAACGAGGAGCTCAGAATACTTTCCGTTGAATTCTTTGAAATAACGGGATTTAAACGGGGTTTTTGGCGTCAAAGGGTAGATTTGACTGACTACATGGAAGATCTCTTTTACCTCTGCTGCTGTCAGATTGACATTCGCATACTTTGAGTTGTCGCCGGTACCTGCACTGTAATCTTGGAAAAGTAGCTGCATACGCGAGTATTTGGCGTGTACAGCGCACCAATCCGAAACAGGTGAGCTTTTCAGATGATTAAGCACGGCAATCAGCGTTTTCTCCCTGCGGTCACAAATAAGCTGACGCCCTTTGTCAAAACCTAATTTGGTGTTTTGCTGAGTTTTTGCCATAGATAACTCTCCTTATCTGATCTGATTGATGAAATTACCGCGTTCATCATAATTGATCGGATTGGCAAGGGGTACATCCCAGCCAAACATGGAGCCGCACTTCATCGCTTCGGATTGAGAAATAGAGATACCGAGCTTTCTGTTGTTTGTGTCGATATAATCGACTGCTTCGGTTTTGTTTCTGAATCTCACATCCAAAGGTTTATAGCCCATTTCACCCTTTGTCACGACGCCGATTCGGTTATCCGATTCAACGTAAACATAGGCTTTATGGGGAAGAGAAGCTCGAAGTGGAACGACGGTTTGTCCACTCCTTTCAAGAAAATCAGCGAACTGATCGACATGAAAGAGATTGCGTCCGAACTCAAAATGAGAATCATTCACATATCTTGCGACATATTTCAGAACCGGATCAGTGGCGGTGACATCCTGATTTCTGATGATGAATTCATCACCGTCAGCAAGGCGAAATCTTTCTCTGTATTCGGAATCCTTAATACAGATTCCGTTCTTCGCACGTTGCATATGCCCATCAAGCCATTCCTTGAAATAGCAATGGCAGTAGAGATTGTAGTCTCCCTTATGAGGATTGAGACGCATGAGATAGGCGTATGTATCCGTATCGATC
>ONFW01000208.1 GCA_900317215.1 uncultured Eubacteriales bacterium
AAACGTCGTTAAGGTAAAGGCGATAGTAAACGGCAGTCCGAAACGCGTTAATGTCTGCACCCGTTGCCTTCGTTCAGGTAAGGTTACAAGAGCTGTGTAAGCTATTGACAGCTTAATAAGTTACTTATTTTTATTTCAGTTAATAGAGATAATACAGTTCGCTTATTCCTGTAAAGACAACAAACGGACTTAGCTTCGGTCACTAAGCAATTTGCTTTAGCGGTCATCATGTAATCAAAGACACATCGGTAAAACGGTGTGTCTTTTTTTTATCCCGAATATCACCGCAGGTGCTGAATTGCGCACAAGGATACTCCGGTAGATATTCCGTGGATTTTCATGACCGAACAGGAGGATCATAAGTGTTTATTCGGGATCTGCATTTTCTTTTAAAAAGCTGATAAGTCTTTGGGGGTCACTCAATATATTGATCTTTTCCTCTTTTTCGGAATAATAGGTCAGGATATGATCTCCGAAATCCGTTGTATGAAGACCCGAAGCCTCGGGCAGCTCGTCGGTAAGTGATCTGAAGCCCTGAGACATACCCATTCCGGACAGCTTTGAAAGACATTCCTTTCTTGTCCATAGCCTGAGGAACATCCTCTGCGGGTCTGCGCTTCCGGTGATAAGCTCCTGCTCATTCATGGAACAGACCCGCCTGATAATACCTGACCTTACGGTGCGGATATCGGTGATATCAACAGCAGTATTCTTATCGGACATTATACAGCAGACGGCGTTTCTGCAATGACTCATATTGAAGTAGAGGTCTTTTCTGTCTGAAAGAAGGGGCTTTCCATGCTCTCCGAAAATAAAAACCGGAGCATTAGTGTATCCGTACTCCTTGATGAGAGCATATCTAAGCAGTATATAAACAGCGCAGCCGTTGACCCTGTCAAGAACAGAGCCGTATCCATTGAGCTTGCTGCGGCGCTGAACACTCAGCAGGGGTAAACAGTTCTCTATGATATCCTCGCTGAGCTTATCGGTATTTTTCAGTATGTAAACCATTTTATCACCCTCTTCTGCTATAGTATTCTATCAATACCTGACTGCACTGTCAATAGCGCAGATCGAGCTGAAAGCGATCTGTTTAAATATGTCTGCTTACAATTTTGTAATACTGAGTAAGAAAAAAGCGTAAAAACTTGCAATTTGGATATTGTTTGTGCTATAATTTTAAAGATAAAACGGCAGAGTGTTCCGTACAGCTTTGCCTTTGGATAAAATAAGTACGGAGAATGGCGGAATTGTATTATGTCACAGCTATGTCTCGGCTGCATGCAGAATAATAACGGTGAAAAGATCTGTCCCCATTGTGGCTTTGACAAGGATACCGTGCAGAATGCGCCTTATATACCTCTCGGAACTGAGCTTCAGGGAGGAAACTATATTGTCGGAAAAAAGATATCAAATAACGGCGAGGGCGCAAAGTATATAGGCTACAGCAAGACAATGGGCTCTGCTGTAATGATAAGTGAGTTTATGCCTGCAGGTATCTGCGGAAGAGCAAACGGCAAAAAGAAGGTCGTTATCAGAGGCGGATATGAGGATCAGTTCAATAAACTCAATGATGAATTCCTCAGCTACTACAGAAATATCGCAAGACTCAGAGAGCTTAACTCAATAGCTCCGATCTTTGATATTTTCAGCGAAAACAATGTGTCTTATACCGTGTCTGAGTATTATCAGTCTATTCCGTTTACGGAGTATATAAACAGAAGAAACGGCAGTATCGACTGGAACACTGCAAGGCCGCTGTTTATGCCACTGATAACAACTCTTTCATCGCTTCATTCGGCTGATATAGGTCACTATGCTATCTCTCCCGAAAACCTTGTTGTTACTTCATCGGGCAAGCTCAGACTCACCGACTTTGCTCTGAAGGAAATGCGCCAGACAGGAGGCTTTTTTGAGCCTGAGCTAATGGACGGCTGCGCTGCTCCTGAGCAGTATAAGGATGTCGGCGTTCTCGATGAGGCAACCGATGTTTACGGCTTTACCGCAACGCTCTTCTATGCGCTGACCGGTCGTTTGCCTGAAAACAGCAACGAACGTAAGCCCGACGGCAAGCTTGCTATACCCACAGCGGTATTCAAGAGGCTTCCGCCTCATATCGTTACTGCGCTTGCAGGAGGCCTGCAGGTTCAGAAGCTCAACAGGATAGCTACCTTTGAGGAAATGCGCTCTCAGCTTTCTTCTGCGCCGACCGTTAAGGCTATCAGGAATGAGGCAAACAGGAATGCTATTCAGAATGAGGCTGCCGCAAACTACTCCACTAAAAAGAAGGACGGTGTCCCCGGCTTTGTATGGGGTATACTTACGGTGCTTGCCTGCCTGCTGATACTTCTGGGCGCAGGTATATGGTGGATATCTAACAACCCCGACTCCTTTACCAACTTTATTACAGGCAGCAACAACGAGCAGGAGGAGGATATTGTTATAGACCCTGAAAACCCTGATCTTGTTGCTATACCTAATCTTGTCGGACAGAGATATGACGATGTTCTTGCAAAGCTCAGCGCTAATTCCGATTTTATCCTTATCAAAACTGAGGACGAGATAAGCGAGAAATATGAGCAGGGCGTCATCAAGTCTCAGAGCCCTGAAAGCGGCATAACGGCAAGAAAGGGCGCTACCATAGTTGTGACGGTCAGCATGGGCTCGGCAGACAGAGAGCTTCCGATAATAGCTGGTCAGTCTATCGAGACTGCGGTGCGCGCACTGAATACACAGGGCTTTGTTGCATCGGGCAACTATGTTTCAAGCGATACCGTTGAAGCGGGAAAGGTCATCGGATACAAGGGCCATGTCGCAGGGGATAAGGAAAAATACGGTTCGACTGTTGTTATCAACATCAGCACAGGTCCGGAGGCGTAAGCGTTGACGAAAATCGCTCATGCTGAACCATAAATAATCAAAAAAGGCACGGTATTCCATTATGGATACCGTGTCTGTTTTTATATATTTATAAGAAATATACTCATGATCCCGAAAACATAGAACGCAGGCTCAGGGCAACTCCGTCCTCATAGCTGTTGCCTATTACCAAGTCCGCCTGCTCTCTGACCTCGTCTACTGCGTCTTTCACAGCTATTCCGAAATCCGAAATACTCAGCATTTCAAGGTCGTTCAGATTATCACCGAAGGTGACGAGCCTGTCTGCGCCAAGCATTTCTTTCAGCTTGAGCACTCCGGCGGCCTTTGATGCGCTGCTGCTGAATATCTCAAGAAAAAACATATGGGAGTAGTTGTCGCTGTATAGGGTAGCGTTGATTCCCGGCACCTTGCGGACCTCTTGGCAGATAGGAAGGAGTCTGTCGTATTCGTCGATCATTGTGAAATAGATAACTCTGTCCTCATCGGTAACATTTATAACAGGGGTCTGAAGAAAGCTTTTGTAGTCTTTTTTCCTGAGTTCAAAAAAGTTTTTCTCAGTCTCGTTTGACAGCCTTTCAAATTCAACATTGATGTCGCAGTCGCGATCGAATTTATAAACAAAAGGCATCCTGTCAAAGTATCTCAGTATCCTTATCACTTCAAGAGCCGAGGCGTTTTCCATGGAGACACAGTCAACATAGCCCTGCCTTTGGTTATCATACATCAGAACACCGTTGAGATGTATGCTCGGGATATTTAAATTCAGCTGCTTAAGGAACTTTGAAGCGCTCTGACTTCTTGCAGTAGCTATGCTGAAGAGCATACCTCTGCCGATAAGCTCTTTGATGATTTTCTCGGAACGTTCTGTAAGGCAGGCTTTTTTGTCAAGCAGGGTACCGTCAAGGTCAGTGACATACAAGGTTTTCATGCTGTCCTCCTTATATCTCCTTATAGTAATACGTTATATCTGCGAGTATCATCGTTTTGCAGTCCGGAAAGGGCTTTGCGGAGAAAATGCCCTTACATTCCTCTCCGTCTCTGTTGTAAACGACGCCCTCGCCCTCCGGCTTGCCGTCAATAAAGAAACCGGTATATCTGTGGTCGGAATAAAGTATGGTGCCGCTTCCGTCGGGAAGTCCGTTTTTCAGCCGTCCGGAATAAATAGCGCTCACTTCTCCGATGCTGATCGATTTTTCTATGATATACTCGGGCGTTGTTCTGTAGAGCTGATATTCCGTGTTTTCCAGCTCAGGGCAGACAGGCAGCTCGGAAAGCTCCTTGAGAAGCACCTTCATCGGTTTGTCGGGTTCGTTGTTTCTGAAAATACCCTCGAACTGTTTTTCTGCATTTGCAATGAAGGTGCAGCCCATGCCGTTTCTCATGCCGGCGCTGATATTACCGTAATAAGCGAGTGAGCCGTCACGTGAATACTCACAGGTGTAGGTCAGCTCGCCATTCTTATAAAGCGATTTTCTTATGATGCTTCTGCCGCTTATCTCGTTTATTCGCCCGTTCATTTTACCGTCAGCAAACTGACCGACAAACAGTACCTCGTTGCTTTTGTACAGAATACCGCAGCCGTTATAGGCGTCGTTTTTCCACATGCCCTTATAGATCAGCTCATTATTGCTGTATTCTGAGCCGAAGCCTTCTTTTTTTCCGTTGATGAAGGAGCCTATATAAGCTGTATTTCCGTCACAGTACAGCTTGCCCTCGCCGTTGTAGGCGGAGTTTCTGAATTCTCCCTCGTAGATCTTTTCTCCGTTAACATACTCTGTGCCTTTGCCGTTTCTTTCTCTGTCCTCCCATTCACCGCAGTAGACGAGCTGCTTTCCGCTGTTGTAGATGTTGAAAACGCCGGTCGGCTCTCCGTCAACAAAGCGTCCTTCGGCATAGCCTCCGTCCTCAAGGAAGAGCCTGCCTGCACCGTTGTAGCTGTCATCGATATAACCGCCCGAATAGATTATTCTTCCCTCCGGGGAGGTAACAGTACATTTGCCGTGGGCGCTGCCGTTTTTAAAGCTGCCCTCAATGCTGCTGCCGTCCTCGTTATAAAGCCTGCCCTCGCCGTCATATTTGTTATTGAACCAGCCGCCCTTGTACTTTATGCTTCCGTCCGGCCGATAAGCTGTACCCTCTCCGCTGCGGACGTTGTTTTTATATCCTCCGGTGTAGAGAATGTCGCCCTCACTGCTGAACTGTGTGCCCGTTTCAAGAAAGACTCCGTCTTTATATTTTCCGATAAAGAAGGTTCTGTCCTCCTCGTTGAAGGTGACGCCTGCGCCGTTCTTTTTTCCGTTTTCAACTGTGCCTGTGTAAAGCAGCCTGCCCTCACTGTCATAATGTGAGCCGACCTCGACAGAAGCATCATCCCTCCATTTTCCTACAAAGACGCTCCCGTCAGTAGGGGAGAATGCTGCGCCAAGACCCTCTCTCTTATTCTGCCTCCAATTGCCTGCATAGCAGAGCTTGCCTGATTTGTAGTAGTAAACTCCG
Source organism: uncultured Eubacteriales bacterium (assembly GCA_900317215.1). Lineage (GTDB taxonomy): Bacteria > Bacillota > Clostridia > Oscillospirales > Acutalibacteraceae > UBA1213. The sequence goes on from ONFW01000208.1 coordinate 5,377, forward strand.
AAGCCGTCTCGCTTGTCGTCGAGATAGCCGCCCTCATAGGCGGTTTCACCGTTTTTCATTATTGTTCTGCCTCTGCCGCTTCTGCAGTCGTCCGCAATATCTCCGAAATAATAATATTGCTTGCTGCCCGACTCTATGATCTGCTTATCGACCGCCTCATAAGGACATTCGCTGATAAAGGCGCACCGCCTTTCATGTGTCGGAGGAACGTCTCCCTTTTCATATCCGAATACTGACGGCTCCACCGGCTCGGCGGCCTCGTCGGATGCGGTTTTGGGCTTCTTTTTTCCCGCTTTTTCTGTCGGAGCTTCGGCTTCCGTCTTTTTTCGTCTTGTCTTTTTAGGCTTCTCGGCAGCGTCGGCTGCGGGCTTTTCTTCGGCCTTTCTTGTAATGGTTCTTTTAACTGTCTTCTGACCGCTTTCTTCTGAGGGGTTATCTGTCTGTGTAAGAATATCTGTTTTTTCCGGTTCGGCTTCCTCGTCTTTTGCGGAATTGATGCCGACCATGATTTCCGGCTCGTTTTTCTTTTCGGGTTCAAGGCTTTCTTCTGCAGCCTGCCCGATCTCGGTATCTCCGGCTTCCTTTGCTTCGGTAGCAGAAGGCTCGTTCTCCTGTTCGGAGAGACGCACCTCCTTGCTGTTTCTCAGGTCAAATGAGGCGGTGTCGTTGCCTTCAAGCATTGAGGTATCGACCACAAAATCGGATTCTGCTGTTCTCTGCTGTGCTGTGGAGGTGTTCTGCGGCTCGCTATTGCCGATGAGCTTTTCGAGAGCCGTTTTGCGCTGCTCTGCTTCCTCCTCGGTGCAAAAATAAAAGCTTCCGCAGCTTGTAACGCAGAATACCCTTGGCTCGCTTGTAAGGATATTCAGCTTTTGTGTCAGCTCCTTATCCAGTGACACCTCAAACGGATAGAGCAGTTCTGTCTTTGATGCAGTCTTGAATACTATTGCAGGTCTGTCTGTATTCTCAGCCGGAGCAATGAGAGCTTCAACGCTTCTGTCGGCAGAGTTGAGATATTCCGTTCTCAGCCAGATGTGCTGTCTGTTGAAGTAAGCTCTTTTAACAGGGCGGTGAAGCTCGTTTGAAAGCTCGACGCAATAGCCGTCGGGCAGATCAACAACACGCTCAATTTGTCTGCCGCCCTTCATTTTTTTATATTTCAGCGAAGAGCCGTTTTCGAGAAAATAGCTGTAGTTATATGTAACACCGTCGGATCTTATGCTGCTGCGCTTTTTTTGTTTGACGCCCGTTTCAAAAAACAGTTTTCTTGCGGCGCAGAGCACGTCGCTGCCGTTCCACATATCCTCTGAGGCGCTGTACACCCCGTAATATACAATGTCGTTCCTGATGTTTTGTGATATAAACTGCTCCATAGCTACAGTCCCCTTTGATCTATGCTCGTTATGCGTGTTCCGACAAAACGGGATAGTGTCTTTCTATATGTTATATAATACAATAAATCCTGTGTTATTGCAAACATTTATGATATTTTTTTATGAAATTGTATTTTATATCCTGTCAGATTATGATATAATTCTTTTATATTATATTATAAAGGAGCTGACGGTGATGATCTCCGCAATATTAGAAAATACCGCTTCGCAGGTAAGTACAGTAGTGAGCACTGCTGAGGAATCTGGGGTGGAAACCTTTGAACAAAACATAAGCAAGGCCCAGGAATGGCTGATGAATGGCTATAATTGGTTTATGGGTTATCTGCCAAATATTATCGCGGCTATTCTGATATTAGTTGTGGGCTTCTGGGCAACAAAGATTGTAGGAAAGATCGTGCTGAAGGCAATGACAAAGGGGAAAGCAGATCCCACAGTGTCAACCTTTCTTCATTCCCTTGTGGGTGTGACACTCAAGCTGGTAATAGTGATCTGTGTTCTGTCGACCCTCGGAATTGATATGACTACTATAATTACTACTGTCGGAGCCGCTGCTGTGACAATAGGACTTGCCTTGAAGGACAGTCTCTCAAATGTTGCGAGCGGCACGCTGATAATACTGAACAAAAAGTTCAAGATAGGAGATTATCTTGAGACAGAGGGACTAAAGGGCAAGGTGAAAAAAATAGATATGATGTACACCACGCTCTGTACGTACGACAACAAGGAGATCCTTATACCTAATTCGAGGCTGACCTCAAACAATATCACTAACTATTTTGTCCAGGAATACAGAAGGATAGATCTGATAATCCCCATAGCCTACAGTGAGGATATCGCAAAGGCAAGGGAGGTAATAATGACGCTGATAAAGAACAACGATATGATCATACAGGAGAAATATAACCGTGTTGCTGTAGATACCTTAAATTCAAGCAGCGTTGACCTGAGCGTATGGATCTGGTGCAAAAGTGAGGATTATTGGAACTGCATGGAGCAGATGAAGGAGAGCATCAAGAATTCTCTTGACGCTAACGGAATAACTATACCGTTCAGTCAGCTTGATCTTCATATTATTGACAAGAACGCCCCCGTAAAAGAGCTGCCGCAGGAGCAGCAGATGCAAATAAAGGAGAGAGAGTTATGATCCTTGCAATTGATGCAGGCAATACGAACATCGTATTCGGAGGAGTTGAAAAAAACGGTAAGACCGCATTCCTCTGCAGAGTAAATACAGATAAGGATAAGACCGAGGACGAATATGCCGTTCAGCTCAAGATATTGATAGAGCTCAACGGGGCATCGACAGGCAGCTTTGAGGGAGGGATAATATCCTCTGTTGTGCCTCAGCTCACTCAGGTGCTTAAGAGGGCTGCGGAAAAGGTCACGGGCAAAGCTCCGCTGATCGTTGGCCCCGGAATAAAGACAGGACTGAATATACTCATCGACAATCCGGCACAGCTTGGCAGTGATCTTGCCGTAGGAGCCGTTGCCGCTATTGCGCTTTATCCAAAGCCTCTTATGGTGATAGATATGGGTACCGCAACGACCATTTGCGTTGTAGATAAGGATTCAAATTACAGGGGAGGAATAATTGCGCCGGGTGTCAGAGTGTCTATGGAGTCTTTGACGAGAAATGCGGCGCAGCTTCAGAGTATAGGTCTTGCTGCTCCGAAAAAGGCAATAGGCACGAATACTGCAGACTGTATGCGCTCGGGACTTGTGTTCGGAAATGCAGCAATGATAGACGGGCTTATCGACCGTATGAGCGAGGAGATAGACGGAGAGCCGGCTGTGATAGCTACAGGAGGTCTTGCACAGAACATAATACCTTACTGTCGCCATAAGGTGATACTCAATGATGAGCTTCTGCTGACGGGGCTGAGGATAATATACGATAAGAATGTCTGAGCCCGGCGCTGACAGGTCTGACCCAAAAGGACAGAACGACCGGCTCGGCGGAAAATATGAATCCGTGAAAATCCAAAGTAAAATATTTCCCTCAAGCCTTTTCAAAGGCGGGCAGAGAAACTCTTTATACTGAGAATCCCTCTCTGATTGGATTTCACGGATCCGGGTTATAAAAAAAGCCGTTATCCTGTTGTCGGATACGGCTTTTTTATGTGAGCTTCTTCATTTTTTCTTCTGTGTCACGAATGAGATTATAGAGAGAAGGGGCAAGCTCGGGGTATTTCTTTGAGAGAATATCAGGTGATAACTGAGGCGTAGCTGAGCTGTCAACGGCACTGTGTTCGGATGTCGGGCGTCCGGTTGTTATGCAGCCGATGTTAGATTCGACAATACTCATCAGTGCTGTGGATACGCCCTGATAAAGCTCCGGTATTACTGAGAACATCGCCTGCGGGTTTTTGGGATTTGACGAATACAGTGCTCTCATCATTTTGTAAACCGAGACCATGAAGAAGGCGGATACCTCTGAGGTAAGCCCCCTGTGTTCGGTGCGGTTAAGTATTTCAAAGATGATGTTCATGGAGTCAGTGATGAGCTTTTTATTCATGGTTATCATGGCGTTAGGCTTTGAGGGCTCATCTGTTTTTTCCTGTGCAGAACGGACAACCGGCTCGTTTATACGAACCTGAGCTCCGGTTCTGTCAAGGCTCCTGCCGAGAAGATAATCACAGGAGACATTGTAGTAATCCGCAATTTTTACTACAAAATCAAGTCCGCATTCGCGGATACCCTTTTCGTAGTGAGAAAGAAGAGCCTGAGAGACTCCCAGTTCAAGAGCAGCCTGCTTCTGACTGAGACCTCGTTCCTTTCTCAGCAGTGTGACTATTCTCGGAAAATCGTTGTTCATAATACACCCCCTTGACATATCCTTCTCAAAATTATATATTAGAGATGTTATATCAAAAGCCTGCCGAAACAGCATACTTAGACATAATACGACAGATTAAACAGTATGTAAATTATATAACATTTAAAACAATTTGTAAAGTTGTTTTTGCTTTTTTTCGGCAGTTATTTAAAATAATTATCAGTAAAGGACAGTGAGAAAATGCGTACATATACAATATATCTTATCCGTCATGGTGCAGTTGACGAAACCAACAGGGGCAGGTATATAGGAAGGACAGACGTGCATCTTTCCGAAAAGGGAAAAGCTCAGCTCAGAGAGATCAGGGATACAGCAGGCTACCCTGATCCCGAGGTGATATATTCAAGTCCCCTTGCCCGCTGCGTCGAGAGCTGCTCTGTGATCTATCCGAAAAGGGATATCAGGACTGTTAGCTCACTGAGTGAATGTGATTTCGGAGAGTGGGAGGGAAAAAGTGCAGAGGAGCTTGCAGGGACTAAGGGATTTGCCGATTGGCTCAGAAATTCCGACAAAACGCCGCCGCCCGGCGGAGAAAGCGGAAAAGAATTTGCTGCAAGGGTCGCAAGGGGCTTTGAAAGGATAGTCGAGGAGCTGTCTGCCGAAAACTGCGGTACTGCTGCAATAGTTACCCACGGAGGGGTGATAATGACCATACTTGCTATGTACGGTCTGCCGCAGGCTGAAAGCTACCGCTGGAGAATGGATAACGGCTACGGCTTTGCCGTAAGGATAACTCCGATGCTGTGGATGAGAGACAGGGTAATGGAGGTCTTTGACACAGTACCCTTTGCTCCGAAAAGGGATGAAAATATATGAAAAAGGACTGTCACACCGGAGGGTGCGGCAGTCCTTTGAGCTGTAAGGGGAAAATTACTGAGATGATTCTTCTTTTCTTGCAACCTGTTCCTCATAGATAAACTCTGCGACCTGCTGTCTGAAATCGTCCCAGTCAATGATAAGTATGACAGATGAAAAGCTGCCGTTGATGTAGACAGGGTGTTCTTCACCGGAGAAATAGAAAGTCGAGCTGATAGAATCGACCGAAGGGGCTGCTTCCGATACTATATCATACTTGAGATAGGTGGTAAGATCTCCTGCAAGAGAGGTTATCTCAGAGGTCTTGATGTTTGTCGTGATATAGGGACCGATCTCATATATGACCGACAGAAGAGTGGCGATATCAGTATTCTTGAGGTCGTTGATGATGATTGAGATAACATCGCGCTGACGCTTTGTTCTTGTGAAGTCGTCTCCGCTGCATATACCATCCTCGCCTCTGTTTCTTGCCTGCCATAGAGCCTGCTGTCCGTTGAGATGAACTGTTGCTGTGGGCTCGCTGTCCTCATCCTTCTTTATGAAGGTGAGCGTATTCTTATTTATCGGTTTGTCGGTCTCAGGAACGGTAGTCTGCCATACGTATTTAAGCTGGGAGCGGATATCTTCTTTATAAGCAGGGTCGGCATCGGAGTATTCGTCCTGATCGTTTATCCACGTTTGCCAGTTTATATAGTCTACCTCGTCTGAAGTGAGGTCAATGTCGATACCGCCGAGGGTATCGATTATTTTTTTGAAGCTTCCGAAGTCAACAACGGCATATCTGTCTATCTTGATACCGTAGTTTTTCTGAATGGTGCTTACGGTCAGCGCAGGACCGCCGAAGGTGTAGGCGGCGTTCAGCCTGTTTTCACCGTAACCCGGTATATCAACGTAGGTGTCCCTCATGAGGGAAAGCATTTTCAGCTTGCGGTGACGGGTATCAACAGAGAAAATGACCATTGTATCGGAGTTGCCGACATTTGAGTTGTATCGTCTGTCCTCGCCGAACAGCATGATGTTGAGAACCATGGGGTCGTTCAGAAGGGTGCCGCTGTAGGTCTTTATCTCCTCAGAGTTTTGAGGGTCAAAATGTGCGGAGCTGTTATTGTAGGAGGTCTGACTTGTCTTCTGGTTGGAATCAGGATCTATCTCCTGATAATTGATCCTGTGAAAATAATTATAGACGACGATCAGAGCGGCGCCTGCAAGGATACAGAGAGAAGCCAGAACGGATAACACAGCATTTAAAGCTATCCTGCGCTTTCTCAGCTTGCGCTTGTAATATGAACCTGCTGTGCTTTTGCCTGATCCGGATTTTTTATAAACTACGACCGTACTGCTGTTTTTTTCGCCGCCCGGTCTTTTGCCCTTGTTATCAACAGACATATAACAGCCTCCTTCGTGAAAAAAGGGTGATGAAATGATAATGCTGCCTTAGTGTTTTATGCTGACCCTTTCATTATATATCAGAAGGAGCAGATAAGCAAACACTTTTTTAAAAAATGTCGTGTTTTCTATTTTTTCATGAGGCTATATCGCTATATTTGTTAATAATTTCGGGCTTACCGGAGACAAGCAAGGTTTTAGAGCGCAATGTTCTGCTCGTCAAGAGAAAGACTGTAGGAGGGCAGGAAATCCCTCATGAAGATATCAGCCTCTTCAAGCTCCATTTTTTCAAGCGCAAGAGTTATTTCTGTTTTAGCTTTGCAAAACTCTCTGTTGCCCATCTGCTCCTCCTCTATGCATTTAATGAGAGCAGAGAGCTTGTCCGCTGCTTTTATCAGCTTAAGGGTGTGCTCATCGGTATCATAGGGGAGAAGGAGCTTTTCATATTCCTCCCTCATGTATTCGGGCAGAGCTCCCATGAGCTGATGTGCAGCCTCCTCTTCAATATTCTTATATGCATTTCTGAGAGTCTTGCTGGAATACTTTATCGGCGTAGGAAGATCTCCCGTGATGATCTCCGTGCAGTCATGGAACAGTGCGACCGCTGCGGCGTGCTCCGGGTCGACATTATTTCCCAGCTTTTTATTGCTGATAACTGCAAGAGCATGGGCGAGCATTGCCGTGGTCAGACTGTGCTCGCTGATATTCTCAAGTCGGGTATTGTTCATCAGAGACCAGCGGTTGATGTACTTCATCCGTGACATAATGGCAAAAAAATGATAACTGCTCATTGTGATATTCTCCTTTATTATTTGCTTTCTAATAATCTACCACAAATACGCCCTCATTACAATAGCCTGAAAATCATTGTACAAGAATATGGACATATTCGTCTTTCGTCGCTTCGGCAAAAATAGCTGTGATTAATAGTAGATTTTTGAAAAAGAATGTGTTACAATAGATAAGTATTGTTTTTATTATAAATGATAATCGGAGCTAAGGAGGCTAAAAAATGACTTCAGCACAAGCCCTTATTCGTCCAAGGAGAAATTATTATCTCCGGACGTTTCTTTGGGGACTCGGACTTGCTTTTCTGTATTTTCTTCCCTGGATAATATTCAACAGCGGATACTTCTTCTTCTACGGAGATTATAACGTACAGCAGATACCGTTTTATCAGATGATACATGACAGCGTTCAGAACGGTAATATCGGCTGGAGCTATACCACCGATCTCGGCGCTAATATCATCGGCTCCTACAGCTTTTATATGTTCGGAAGCCCGTTCTTCTGGATAACCATGCTGTTCCCGAGTCAGGCGGTCCCATATCTTGTGGCGCCGCTGCTGATACTCAAAACAGCGCTTGCAGCACTCGGAGCCTATACCTTCCTCCGAAGATACGTCAAAAATCAGAACTATGCAGTTATTGTCTCTCTGGTCTATGCCTGCTCGGGATTCAGCGTATATAATATTTTCTTCAACCATTTCCATGAGGCTCTGCTTATCTTCCCGTTCATGCTTGCGGCAATAGATATGTTCATCTACGAAAAGAGAAAGGGCGTTGTTGGCTTTGCTATTTTCGTTTCCTGTCTGATGAACTACTATTTCTTCGCAGGTCAGGCGGTGTTCATCTTTATCTACTGGCTTATCCGAATGATAACCGGAAGCTTCCGTATGACTCTTATGGAGTTTCTTCGCTTCGCGGTGGAGGTGGTACTCGGCTTCTTTGCCTCAGCGGTGCTGCTGTTCCCGTCGATACTTGCGGTTATGCAGAACTCGAGAGTATCCAGCTCGTTCAGCGGCTGGGGCGGCATTGTATATTCCAGCGAGCAGAAATATGTTCATATACTTGAATCATTCTTCTTCCCGCCAGATATGCCTGCCTACGCTAACTTCACACCGGATTCCAACGCAAAATGGGCGTCGGTGGCAGGCTGGCTGCCGCTGTTCAGCATGGTGGGAGTGTTCGCATTCTTCAAGCACAAAACTCACAAATGGCTCAGGATCTTTATCCCCCTGCTCTTTGTCATCGCTTTTGTGCCGATCTTCAACAGCATATTCCAGCTTCTCAACCCCACATATTATGCCCGCTGGTTCTATATGCTCACCCTCATGCTCTGTCTGGCTACAGCTATCAGCCTTGACAGACCGGAAACGGATTTCAAGCCTGCACTTAAGCTGACCTTCATTATTACAGCGGTGATCGCCGCCCTGATAGGCTTTATGCCTGTTGTAACAAAGGGTACCGACGGTACGGAAACGACAAATTACGGACTTGAAAAATATCCGGATCGCTATTGGATCTGGGTGGCTATGGCGGTACTCTGCATTGCGGTATTTGCAATAATACTGTGCTTCAGGAAAAGACAGAAGCTCTTTATCATTCTTACAAGCATCAGTCTTTCGGTAGTGATAGTAGGATATGCAAACGTTCTTATCGGTATCGGCGTGCTTAATGCAAGCTATAAAAGGGATTATATCATTGATTACGCTATCGGTAACAAGGATGCCTTTCCCGAGCTTGAAGACCTTCATGAGGTGCGCTCCGATTTCTATAATGAAATGGATAATATGGGAATGTACTGGCAGATACCCACTATCCAGGCGTTCCAGAGTATCGTTCCCGGCTCGGTAATGGATTTCTATAAGTCTGTCGGAGTCGAGAGATCGGTCGGTTCAAGACCTAAGACAGATGTTTACGCTGTCAGAGGCTTGCTTTCCGTCAAGTATCTTTTTGATAATAATTCGGATTCCAAGAAATTTGCTTCATCAGATGATTATAATCTCATGCCGGGCTGGGAATTCCTTGAGGACAAGAACGGCTACTCTGTCTATGAGAACAAGTACTTTATTCCTTACGGCTTTACTTATGATACCTACGTTACTCAGAAGGAATATGATGATACTACAGAGGCAAACAAGAGCAAGCTTTTGCTCAAGTCGATAGTTCTTTCCGATGAGCAGATAAAGAAGTACGGCAGCTTCCTCAAGCATGACGAAAACCTCAGCAAGTATTCATACTCACAGTCGGAATACTTCAACGACTGCGAGGACAGAAGCAAGCTCGTATGCTCGTCTGTCGAATTTGAGAACAACCGGTTTACTGCCGAGATAAAAACAGGGGATTCTGCTGAGCTGGTATTCTTCTCCATACCGTACGAGAACGGCTGGTCGGCAGAGGTCAACGGCAAGCCTGCCGAGATAGAAAAGGTCAATGTGGGCTTTATGGCAGTGAAGGTTCCGGCAAATACAAATGCGATCATCAAGTTCACATACAAGACTCCGGGACTTATCCCCGGGCTGATAGTGACTCTCGTATCAATAGCCCTGTTCGTTGTATATATGATATTCTGGAAGGTCAAAAGGAGAAAGCCCAATGAGGACGGCAGTCTTATTCTTATAGACGACCTTGCTCCGGAACAGAGTGAATCTGTATTCTCCGATGAAGTCGAAGAGGATCCGGACTATTACGACGAAGACTCAGACGAGGAAGCCGATGATTACGGCGACGGTTATGATAACGGCGGTGAGCCTGAGGACAGTTCCTCCGAAAGAGTTGTTGAGTTGAGTGTTATCAACACCAAAAAGGACGACGACACTGACGCTTCCGACGGCGCTGCTGAGGAAGACGGCCCTTCTGAGGATGATGACGAAGGCGCAGCATCGGAAAATGACGCCTCAGAGCCGAGACTGATCGATCTGAGCAAGGCACAGAAAAAGGGCAAGTACATGAAGAACAACAGAACAAAGCTTTGAGAGCTTAAAAAATACCTCCGCAGACAGCTGCGGAGGTCGTTTTTTTATAATAGGCAACAGATGGTGTGAACTTTGCCGTTTGTGGATAAAAGACTTGTTATTACATAAGTCCCATGTAATACTTGCGGGCGAGTATCCTCATGACTGAGCGGTCAATATCCTTTTCTTTGATCTTGCCGTTTTTGACGGCATCAAGTATCGAGTTGTAGGAGGTCTCGATCATGCCGCTGCTAATGGCGATGATGTCATTGCCTGCGAGGACGGCTGCAACTGCCGGAGTTTCTGAACCGGCAAATTTTGTTATGGCGGACATCGAAAGATCGTCTGTTATAATAAGTCCGGTAAATCCGAGCTTTTCTCTGAGATACTTGTGAACATTAGCAGAGAGTGAGGCGGGGCTCTTGTCGTCCATGCAGTTTACGATATTATGGCTGACCATTACGAAGTCTGCGCCTGCATCAATGCCTGCATTGAAGGGAATGAGATCCTTCTCTTCAAACTCCTTCAGCTCTCTGGTGTCAACAGCCGTGCCGATGTGTGTGTCAGCATTTCCTCCATATCCGGGAAAATGCTTCAGCGTCACGGAGACACCCTTGTTGTGGCTTATCTCTGTAACTATCCTGACAAATTCTGCGGTTGTTGCTGCGTCCTCACCGAGAGAACGGGCATACATAAAATCCTTTTTATTGGTTGAAATGTCGCATACGGGAGCAAAATTGATATCAATGCCCAGCTCCTTCAGCAGAGTTGCTTTTTCGTCTGCATCTGACTGAATATAAGCCATGCCGCCGCTTTTGTACAAGTCCCTCGGAGACATGAATTCATGTGGACTCAGTTCTTTTTTTCCGCTCACTCTTGTAACGGTGCCGCCCTCCTCGTCAACTGCTATAGAAAGCGGTATTTTTTGCGATATAACAAGGGAGGAGATCATCGAGATCACCTGATCCTTTGTTTTTCCAGCAAAATCATTGCCGAAAAGAACATATCCGCCGAGATGATACTCTCTTGCGATCTCGACCCTGTCCTCCGCAGGAATAGCTGCGAAGATCATCTGGCCGACCTTTTCCTCCAGAGTCATGGCGGTCATATATTTGTATGCTTCGTCATAATAATCCGAATAGATACCGTTGTCCTTGAATTCCTCGGGTACATCAAAGGGGGAGGTCTGTGAGCTTTCCTCTGTGCCGGAAGGCTTTATCTCCTGTGAGCTTTCAGGTGCGCTTTCCCTGCTTTCGGTGCTTGGCGTCCATACTGAGCTTTCGCTGCTGCTTTGCGCAGAGCTTTCGACACTTACTGCTGACGATGCTGCTTTTGCGGTAACATCGCTGACCTTTTTCTGCTGACCCGAGCATCCTGCTGAGCATGTCAAAAGAGCTGCGATGATGAGCAGCGAGGCTATCCGATAATTGGTTATATTTTTCTTTTTCATAGAACAGTCTCCTCAGTAGATATTGTTAACGGCAACCTTGCCGTGTCAGAATATACTGTCGCAAAGCATAAGACCAAGCGCGGATGCACTTTTTTCGGCGTAGCGGAAACTTGCGTCATATACAAGATCAGGAGCATGACAGTCTGAGCCGATTATCACTCTGACGCCCGATTTTGCGGCGAGCTCCCAGAACATAGGGTGCGGATACGGATAGCGGAAGCCGTCAGGATAGAGCTGTCTTGCGCGGCGGAAGCCGTTTGCATTATATTCAAGGATCATGTCATGCTCTGCAGCGCAGTCTATGATAGCTCTGCAGGCTGCTTCTATCCTCTCGTCAAGGGGAAGATCGTTTATAAAGAAAATATCGGGATGAGCAACAAAGCTGAAATATCCGGACTCTAT
>ONFW01000204.1 GCA_900317215.1 uncultured Eubacteriales bacterium
CCGTGCTTGCGGCTGTGTATGATGAGGAGAGTGCAAAAAAGCTGCGGATAGCTCTTGCCGATACCGATATACGGGTTGTATCCGGTAAGGAAGGGATTATCGAAGCGGCAGCTCTTGAAGGAGCTGATACAGCAGTAAACGCTATTGTGGGTGTTGCGGGACTTCTGCCGACTCTTGAAGCTATCAAGGCAGGAAAGGATCTTGCACTTGCCAATAAGGAAACGCTTGTTGCCGGCGGACGTGTTGTAAGGAAGGCTCTCGACGAAAGCGGAACAAAGCTTTATCCCGTTGACAGCGAGCATTCTGCAATATTTCAATGCCTGCAGGGAACGCCTGAGGGCTCTCTCAAAAGGGTCATTCTTACAGCCTCAGGCGGTGCCTTCTACGGAAAAACAAAAAAAGACCTTATGAATGTCAGGGTTGAGGATGCTCTTAAGCATCCTAACTGGAGCATGGGCGCAAAAATAACCATAGACTCTGCTACAATGATGAATAAGGGGCTTGAGGTCATCGAGGCCTCGTGGCTGTTCGGCGTGCCGGATGAAGGGATAGATGTGCTGATACATCGGGAGAGCATTGTTCACTCCATGATACAGCTTGAGGATAATTCCGTCATAGCGCAGCTCGGTGTTCCCGACATGAGGATACCGATACAATATGCTCTTACCTATCCCGAAAGGCTCGCTTCTCCCGTAAAGGAGCTTGACCTTGCTGAGCTTGCGACCCTGACCTTCGCAAGACCGGACTATGATACCTTTGAATGTTTAGGCATCTGCCGCAGGGCGTTAAGGCTTGGCGGACTTTATCCGACAGTGGCAAATGCTGCAAACGAGGCGGCTGTTTCGCTGTTTCTCAGCGGCAGGCTCTCCTTCCTGCAGATACCGGAGGCAGTTGGACGGGCTGTAGAGACCTTTAACGGCAACAAAAGCGACTTCGGTCTTGAGGATATTATTGAAACGGACAAAGAAACAAGGAAAAGGATACTCGGTCAATAGATCAGGCGGCAGGTCCCTCTGCCGTTTACTGATAAGACCTGAGCAGTATCAATCATTAATTGGAGATGATCGGCATAGAAGCAGTATTATTGATAATTATAGGTATTCTGATATTTGAGCTTATAATATTTGTACATGAATTCGGACACTTTTTTACCGCAAAGAAATGCGGCGTCAAGGTTAATGAATTTGCTCTCGGAATGGGTCCGAAGCTTATCAAGTTTAAAAAAGGAGAGACGCTCTATTCCTTCCGACTGTTTCCTATAGGGGGCTTTTGCTCTATGGAGGGTGAGGACAGCGAAAGCGCGGACAGCAGGGCGTTCTCTAAAAAAAAGGTATGGCAAAGAATGATAATAGTCGCAGCAGGAGCCATTATGAATATCCTTTTCGGCTTTTTGCTCTGCATGATAATCCTCATTCCGTCAAAGCATTTTGCGTCCACTCAGATAGCGCAGTTTGCCGACGTCTGCAACTCGTCAGAGTATCTTCAGCTCGGTGATGAGATACAGTCGATAAACGGCTACGGGATATATACCTCACTTGATCTTAATTTTGCTCTTGCCACGGCAAAGTCCAATGATATGAGCTTTACCGTAAAAAGAAACGGAGAAAAGCTGACCTTCGATCATATCAGCCTTCCCACAACAAAGACGGAGGACGGCGGCGAGGTGATGCACCTTGATTTCAGGGTCGCAGCGATAGAAAACAATTTCGGAACGCTTTTGCAGCAGACCTTTTTGCAGACCTGCTCTACAGTGAGAATGATCTGGGCGAGTCTCGGAGGACTTATAACGGGACAATTCGGCTTGAACGAAGTCTCGGGGCCGATAGGAATGACCTCGGCAATATCTCAGGTAACAGCCTCGGGACTTAAAACGAGCTTCTGGGACGGCTTAAGCAACCTTATCTTTATCATGATGGTGATATGTGTCAACTTAGGCGTTGTCAATCTGCTCCCGCTGCCTGCGCTTGACGGAGGCAGACTTGTTTTTCTGATCCTTGAGGCTATCAGAAGAAAGCCGGTTAAGCCTGAGCATGAAGCGTGGGTGCATGTTGCTGGAATGGTGCTTCTGCTGCTGTTTATGGTGGTAATATCAATAAATGATATAATAAGACTATTCACTTCTTAGGAGCTGATCTCATGAAAAGAAGGAACACAAAAAAAATAGCCGTCGGAAAGACCTTTATCGGCGGAGACTCGGATATAACAGTGCAGTCTATGCTCAATGTGCCTTCAACCGATATAGAAGGCAGTGTCAGACAGGCGGAGGAGCTTGAAAGGGCAGGCTGCGACATCATCAGGATAGCTGTTCCCGATGCAGGGGCTGTAGGGCTGATACCTGCCATAAAAAAAAGGGTATCGGTGCCGATAGTTGCGGATATCCATTTCGACTACAGGATAGCTCTTGAAGCGGCAGCGGCAGGAGTTGATAAGATAAGGATAAATCCCGGCAATATCGGTTCTGACGACAGGGTCAGGCTTGTTGCCGATGAGTGCAGAAGAAGAAATATTCCGATAAGGATAGGCGTCAATTCCGGCTCGCTTGAAAAGCATATTCTTGAGAGATACGGCAGGCCTACTCCCGAGGCGCTTTGTGAAAGCGCGCTTTATCATGCGTCGCTGCTTGAAAAGTTTGATTTTGATAATATAGTTCTCTCGATGAAGTCGTCTGATGTGGCGTTCATGAAGAAGGCGTATGAGCTTGCTTCAGAGAGGTGCAGCTATCCTCTGCACCTGGGTGTAACTGAGGCGGGAACAGAGCGTATGGGCATTATAAAATCAGCGGCAGGAATAGGCAGCCTTCTGCTTGAGGGAATAGGCGATACTATAAGAGTTTCACTCACCGATGAGCCTGTGAAGGAGGTATATGCCGCAAAGGATATCCTTAAGGCTCTCGGGCTCTATACCAAGGGCGTAAGGTTTATTTCCTGTCC
>ONFW01000203.1 GCA_900317215.1 uncultured Eubacteriales bacterium
CGGATGACGAGGCTCGAACTCGCTACCTCAACCTTGGCAAGGTTGCGCTCTACCAGATGAGCTACATCCGCATTTCCTGACGACTTCTCTATTATAGCTTATCGCTTTTTGTTTGTCAATACTTTTTTATAAATATCTTAATATTTTTTTCGTATTTCTTTCTTTATTGCCCTGTGCCTTCCGATACGGCAGCCCGATATATCCGATAAAAAACGAACAGGAGCAGAAATAGCTGCCGCCTGTTCGTTTTTCGCATTTCAGCATCAGAATAAATGCTCAGTCAACTCTTTTAAGACCGATGACTACAGTATTCTTTGATGTAGTATAAGGCACATCGGGATCACGGCTGTCGCTGATAGTGTATCTGAATTTGCCCTTTAGATAAATGTATACCTCGCTTACATGATCCTTCTTTTTCGGATCGTCGGAATAATGGATATAGAACGCGGAAACATTATCATCACTCGGATCGCCGTCATAGGTCTCATCACCGAGGGTCAGTTCGTCGGATTCCGTCTCGTTCTTTGAAAACATTGTATACAACGAGCCGTCGTCCCTGCTTTTTCTTGTTGATTCGCTTTTGCTGCCTCCGCTAATTTTTCCGCTGGTTGAGAGGATAACACCTCTCTTTGTTATCACATTTCCAGCCGAATCATACTCGATGTTGGTTATCTTTCCCTTAAGCGTCACAGCATCTCTATGGTGGGAATAGGTGTAGGTTATATCACTGAAATTCTCTGTAGAGGTGCTGGTGCTGAAGCTCAGATCTGCTGCCGGAAGAACAAAATCAACGTGCTTGCCGTCCTCGTTGACGGAAAAGCTCACGTCGGCAGGCATGGGATGATCCTGATATTCCGGAAGGGTGCTGCTTTCAAAGAGATAGCTCATGGAGCCGTCCTCGATCACCTTCATATCGGCTGAATCCGGCTGATCGAGTCTTGGCGCTTCGATCGTGACCTGAATCACGCCGTTTGCATCAGGCTCGGAAAAGGTCATCGGTGCGATCTTGTCCTTCTTTCCGAGATCCTTCATATCGCGGAAGCTGACGGCGGTGGGGGAGCCCATCATCATATAATGGAAATAGGTGCAGCGGAACACTAAATTGTCTCCCTTTTTGCCGCTCCATTTGGGTACGAAATTACCTCTGGCCGGATAGTAGTCGGTATACTTTGCCGGCTCGGTCTTGCCGCCGCTGCTTTCTCTCGGCATAAAAACAGGCTTTTCAACATAGCTGTAGGAGCCGTCGTCCTTTTGTATGGAAAAATACATGGGATAATCAACGCATTTGCTCAGATCCGCATATCCGTAATAGGACGAGCGGTACATATCAACATCCTTATTGAGCCTTCCGGGAACATTGAATGCTGACTGTGAGAAATCCTTCGGGTCGGCAAGAGCATTATCCACTATCCTGAATTCCATTACTGTGTTGAGCTTTGGAACAAGCTCCTCCTCAATAATGGTCTGAGCCTCGACCTGAGCGCAGTGCATCGTAAATACCACATTTTTCCAGAAAAGCTCCTGATGCTTTGCCATGAGCTCCTTCACCATGTTGTTGATGTAATCCTCTTTCAGGTTCTCTCCGTCGCCCGTGGCGGCCTGCTCGGGAAGTGTGGCTGTTGTGGGATCCCAATGGCGTTCGGCGAGATCCTTTCTTGCAAAGCTGAGGTACGTTTCGTTGTCCATATTGAAGCAGGCTTCGGCATAGTTATGATAGAACTCGGTGAATATCTTCTCATAATCGGGCGACTCCACATGCTCGTTTATCAGGTGGAAAAGTCCGCTGATTATCGTAGTCCAGGTAAGATCGGTATTTTTGAACCTCATCGGGTCATCGCCAGGTATCCCTGCTCCGAGACCGTACTCGGCAATTTTGTAATTTATGAAATACGCCAGCAGGACATTGACATCTCCGCTCAGGGAAGTCAGCGGCTTCATGTAGCCCTTTCCTTCGTCGACCTTGTTTTTATACTGCTCGTCGCCGTAATATATTCGGACACGGCTTTTTCCTGAGGGGGTAACAAAATAGTCGCGGAATACCTGCTCCACCTGACTCAGCTCTCTCGGAGAGGTCGCAGCATAGTATACAGAGGCGCCGAAAAGTATCATTCCGGCAACGGCAGCGCCGATAGCAACTCCGCCGGTGCCTACAACAGTTCCTACAATACCTACTCCTATGCCGAGAATGCCCAGCCAGTTTTCCTTGTAGGCGTCTATCCATGAGGCGTATTTGCCCTGCTCCTCATCGTGACAGATCTTGTCGACAGTCAGAAAATAGCTTATAAGACAGGCTATCCCTCCGATTATCCTCGGAATATTGATCTTTGACGCAGCTCCGCTGTTAGCTGCAGCCGCTTTTATCTGTGAGGACATGTTTTTCAGTCGTAGCTTATTCATGATAACCTCGACAGACGCTTCAATAACACTTACGGCGCTGTTGGTGTAATCAACGGTCCCGTTAGCCCACATTATTGCGGTGAGAGGTGCGGAATAAGCAAGCTGGTCCTTAGGAATGGATTTGATCTGCTTAGCTATCTCAGGCAGAAGGTCTATCCCGTCCGGCAGCTGAGTGTATCTCGGAGCAACAACATTCCACATGAAATCTCTGTCACAATCCACATTGACGCTCATTCTCTGCGTTGCGCCGTATTTACGCGGATAATAGAATGTGCCAAGGGTGTCAAGGGCCGCCTGACTCTTTGCCCCTGCATTTAATATATCAACTACAACTCCCTCGGTGAAATCGGAATAAGTCAGCTTGTCATGCTCGGAAAAATGATTTGTATAGATGAGGTAGCTCGAGCCGTCCTCACTGATTTCAAAGTATTCTCTTTTATACTTTCCTGTTTTCTTATCCTTTGTGATGAATCTGACATCGACGTCCTTTTCGGCGTCTCTCGGAACACTTACGATAACTTCGTTGTAGAATTCATCCTGACCCGAGGCAAGCGAGAAGTCATAGCCTGTAACTGTGTAATTCCCCTCCTTGTTTTCATGAACGGGAAGCTCCTTTACTACAAAGGTATCATCCGAGAAAATATTACATTCCGCAAAATCGACGCTGAATTTTCCTGCTGATGCCTTGGGGGTATCGGGAGAAACACGTATTTCTGTTTTCGGCGCGTTTGCGATCTCTTCATCTGAGTATATGCTGACGATATCGGAGACTTTTACAGGCTCGGGGTTCAGACTCGGGTCTATCTCCTCGAGCGGTTCGTTTGCAAGCTGCAGTATCATCTCGTCTGATGCAGGTCCGTTCTCACCCTGACCTCCGCCGCCGGTGAAAAAGCCCGGATACCAGAAGCACGCTACAGCGCTCTCAACGACCAGAACGACAGAAAGCGATATTACCAGAGCTGTCATAAACGGAGATCTCTTTTTTATACGGGGAGGCTTTGGAGCAAACTGCTGAGGAGCGGCCTGAGGCGTATAGCCCTGCTGAGGAGCGGCCTGAGGCGTATAGCTCTGCTGAGGGGCAGGCTGAGGCGCATAGCCCTGATGAGGCTCCTGACCGGGCAGATAGTCCGGCGATAAATAACGATGTAAGAAAGGATATTTCATATCAGAGCCTCCTTTTATGGTCTTATAAGTCCTATTACCGATTCTGTGCCGTCGGGCCATATCATGCGTCCGGCAGCGTATTCCCGCCCGTGATCGTAACAGAATTCACCGAGTATTATCCTGCCGGAGCCGACAGCGTCTATCATTCCCGAAGACCATTCTCCCGAGAAAGAGGAATCAGGCGCATTATCGGGAGTACCCTTTGTCAGATCGCCGTTAAAGGTGCGGTACCAGTCAACGGTCACAGTCATGCCGGACTGTGCAAAGCTTATATTGACATTTGCAAATTTTTCAATTGCCTGACCCATTTTTTGATCGGGGTCTATTACAAAATATGCCTTCCAACCGCCTATGACCTGATAAGCTTCGGGGATATAGACCGAATCGGGTGAAAAGCCTGTCCAGCCGTGATGTATGTCAAAGCTCACGATATCGCCGACAACGGGATACTCCGAGGTGCTGATGCTGTTCGCATCCGGTATCTCACGGACTGAGGGCTCATCGGAGACGACAGGTGGAACGGAGCTTTCCTGCTTTGACGGCTCATCGGAGACGACAGGGGGAACGGAGCTTTCCTGCTTTGAGGGCTCATCGGAGACGACAGGGGGAGCGGAGCTTTCCTGCTGTGAGGGTTCATCGGAGACGACAGGGGGAGCGGAGCTTTCCTGCTTTGATGGCTCATCGGAGACGACAGGTGGAGCGGAGCTTTCCTGCTGTGAGGGTTCATCGGAGACGACAGGGGGAGCGGAGCTTTCCTGCTTTGGCGGCTCATCGGAGACGACAGGGGGAGCGGAGCTGTCAGACAAAAAAGGCAGGGAAGCAGTATCCGACTGATCCTCTTCGGATTGAACGGGAGCATCTCTGCGGATACGCCAGCCTGTTGATACTGAAATGATAATAACGATCAGAAGGACAGCGTCGAGTACGCCGAGAATGATCGCGGCTATCTTTTTAGCCATGATATATCATTCCTTTCGTTCAATTAGTTATTAACTGTTGGCGTTTTTCTGGTTATAATTACCTGATCCGATTATACATAATTTGCTGTTCCTCAGTCAAGCACAAAAACTGCGTCGAGCTGCCTTTTATGGAGAGAAATGCGATATCCCGTTCTTTCCCTTGATCCGCTGCAGACTATTGTTCTGTGCTTATCCTGTCCGGCAGCCGGGCGAAAACGGTGATTTTGTCAGAAAAATGACATAAACATGGAAAAAACTAAAAAAATATCAGAAAAAAAATAGAAATATACAAAATTATCTTGTATTTTTTTTGATAATCAAGTATAATATACATATATTTTGGGGTATAATGCTTACCCCAGAAAATAAATTCTATACAGATATGGAGGAATACTAATGGCTGATAAATCCCTTCCGTCATTCCAGGGTACTCAGGAACAAAAGGAAAAGCTGCTTAAGGTCATCGAGCAGAATAAGGATCTGCCCGGCGCTTTGCTGCCTGTACTTCACGAGGCTCAGGAGATTTACGGTTATCTCCCGATCGAGGTTCAGCAGATGGTCGCAGATGGTCTTAACATATCCCTTAGCGAGGTGTACGGTGTTGCAACATTCTACTCCCGTTTCAGCCTGACCCCGAAGGGCAAGCACAAGATAAGTGTCTGTCTTGGAACTGCCTGTTATGTCAAGGGTGCTGACAAGGTTCTTGCAGAGGTTGAAAAGAAGCTCGGCATCAAGAGCGGAGAGTGTACGGCGGACGGTCTGTTTTCGATCGATTCGTGCCGTTGCGTCGGAGCGTGCGGACTTGCTCCCGTTATGATGATCGATGAAGAGGTCTACGGAAAGCTTACCCCGGCAGAGGTTGATAAAATTCTTGATAAATATCTTGCAGAAGAAGGGGGAAGTAAATAATGACTCTTGAAGAACTCAACAAAATCAAAAACGAATATGAGGATCTTGTAAAGGTTCGTAAGGTTATCAAGGAAGAGGGCGAAAAACTGGCTGCTACCACAGGCTATCGCAAGCAGGTGCTTGTGTGCGGCGGTACAGGCTGTACCTCATCAGGAAGCAAAAAGGTAATTGCTGCTCTTGAAGAGGCTCTCAAGGAGAACGGTCTTGAGAATGAGGTTCTTGTTGTCCGTACAGGCTGCTTCGGTCTTTGCTCACTCGGCCCGATCATGATCGTCTATCCCGAGGGCTGCTTCTATGCTCAGGCTACTCCCGAGGGTGTAAAGAGAGTTGTAAAGGAGCATCTTAAAGAGGGTAATATCGTCAAGGAGCTTCTTTATAAGGAGACCGTACACGACGACGGCACAATAATCTCGCTTTCAGAAACAAACTTCTATAAAAAGCAGCTCAGAATAGCGCTGAGGAACTGCGGCGTTATCGATCCCGAAAACATCAACGAATACATCGCAACAGGCGGTTATCAGGCTCTTTATAAGGTCCTCACCTCAATGACTCCCGATGATGTCACCAAAGAGGTGCTTGATTCGGGGCTTCGCCGCTGAGGCGGCGGCGGCTTCCCCACAGGCAGAAAGTGGATGTTCGCAAAGGCTTCTCAGGGCGATATCAAATATGTTGCATGTAATGCCG
>ONFW01000230.1 GCA_900317215.1 uncultured Eubacteriales bacterium
ACATACTCGCCGCTATTATCCTTGTAGCCGTAGGGCGGAAATTCCGCATCAAAGCCTACTGTAAAGGTCCTGCCTTCAGCAGAGGCTTCTGTCGGCATAAGGCTCATCATCATACCTGCAAGCAAGGATATAACAAGCAGCATACCGATAAAGCTCTTCAGTTTTCGTCCAGAATAATTAGACATTGTTCCGTTACGCCGCATAAAGCGGCATCCTCCTTCTGATTTACTGTAATTTCATATGCTAAAGCTATAGCAAACTAAATCACGAACATCTTGATTATATAATATTACGGGAGAATAATCAAGCAAAATTAAATATAATTATTCATCATAATATCAGAAGTATTTGTAATTTTGATAAAGCTCAAAAAAAGCCACGCTATTTTTCTCTGAAACGGAATGAATACAATTGCATTTTATTATTATTCGTTATATAATAGCACTTGCACAAACAAAGGAAAGGATGTCAGTATGAGCAATCCGGCACCAAAGGATAAAAGGCTCGAAAGAATGGGCAGCGCACCAATTTTCGGTCTTATCATGAAAATGTCTGTCCCTACCATGTTTTCAATGATAGTTCAGGCTTTGTATAACGTCGTGGACAGCATGTTTGTCTCTCACTATGATAAATCCGCTCTGACGGCGGTATCCCTCGCCTTTCCTATGCAGCTCCTGCTGATAGGCTTCGGAGTGGGTACTGCAATAGGCGTAAACTCCCTCATTTCAAGACGTCTCGGAGAGGGCAGGCATGAAGAAGCCAACAAGGCGGCAACATATTCGCTTATGCTGTCTGTACTCACATGGGTGCTTTTTGCTGCCGTTGGTCTTATTTTTTCATCGTCTATCATTGGGGCATACACCGATAATCCAAAGGTACTTAACGCAGGCACACAGTATCTCTCGACAGTGTATATCTTCTCTTTCGGAATAATAATTGAGGTCGGTATAGAAAAGCTCCTGCAGTCAACGGGAAACTCGGTATTTCCGATGCTTTTTCAGCTTTCGGGAGCGGTGATAAACACAATACTTGACCCGATCTTTATATTCGGCCTTGGACCTATACCGTCCATGGGCGCTCTCGGCGCGGCAATTGCAACGGTCATAGGTCAGATAGCCTCTATGATATTCGCACTTATCGTTCTGTTTGTCAGAAAAAATCCGATAAAGATAAGCTTCCGCTACTTAAAAAAGCCTGAGATGCACATAATAAAGGACATCTATGCAGTCGGCTTCCCCTCTATAGTGATGCAGAGCATAAGCTCGGCCATGCTTCTGGGGCTCAACGGTATACTTGCAGGCATCTCGGAAACCTATGTTGATGTACTGGGTGTATACTTCAAGCTCCAGTCCTTTGTATTCATGCCCGTTTTCGGACTGACCCACGGAGTCATGCCTATAATGGGCTATAACTACGGCGCAGGAAACAAGAAAAGACTTCTCACCACGCTGAAATACGGCATTCTTATCGCAATAGCGGTAATGGCTGCCGGTATGCTCGCCTTTCAGCTCATACCCGACAAGCTGCTCGGAATGTTCAACGCCTACCCCGAAATGTTCGAGGTCGGCATTCCTGCTCTGAAAACGATAAGCCTCTGCTTTGTGCTTGCGGCAATAGGCATTATGATATCTACCCTGTTTCAGGCAACCGGCAAGGGACTGCGCTCAATGCTCACCTCGCTTCTCCGTCAGCTCGGAGTCATCCTGCCTGCCGCATATATGCTCTCTCAGATAAGCAGCGGTCTTGTATGGTGGGCTTTCCCGATAGCGGAGGGCGTCGCTCTCATTGTTGCTCTGCTCTTTTATATCAACCTTTACAAAAAGAATATCAGGGACCTGTCCCCTCAGGCTGCGCGGAGAGCCTCCGCCCCTGTATCGGCTTTGAAAACAACTAACGAACAATAATTGGTTTCTTTCCAAAAATATATCGTCACCTGCAGCCGGCGATCATTATGCGGTGCTGCCTTTAAGCAAACCTCCGCTTACTGTTACCTCCTCAGCCTGTGAGACTGAACCGATACTCATTATTTGCCTCCCTCATGCATAAGCTTTTAAAAAGCCTGCATGAAGGAGGTATTCTTTTGGAGGAACAGGAGCTGAATGATGAATACTTTGAAATCCCTGCCGATAAGCACCAAAAAGCAAAAAAGAACGGCAGCTCATTTTTGCGCTCCCAGCTCATCATCATCGCTCAGGTGTTGATCTGCGCACTCATTCTCGGCTTTGCCTTTGTCGCAAGAGCTATAGGCGGAGACTTTTATGCATCTACCGCATCATGGTATTTTGACAGCTATAACGCATCTCTTTTTACGGGAGGAGAAAGACCGGGATCACCCTTCAAAGAGGATATCGTGATAACAGAAACGAGTCTGATATCCCCCGAGAGCTTATCCGCTCGCACAGAAAACGCAAAGCCGCTGAAAAGCTTTGTTGTCACCTCGCCTTACGGCAAAAGAGAGCTCAACGGCAAAACGGAGCTTCATAAGGGTATTGATCTTGCTTCTGACGAGGGCAGCGAGATATTTGCCGTCTTTGACGGTGAGGCGGTCACAGCGGAAGCAGACGCCTCCTACGGGAATTATATCGTCCTGAAGCATACCGACGGAGCCGAGACGCTATATGCCCATTGCAACAGACTGCTGATAAAAAAAGGGGACAAAGTCAAGGCCGGACAGCCTATCGCCGTTATCGGCTCTACAGGCGATGCCGACGGGACACATCTGCATTTTGAGCTGCACAAGAACGGAAGCCCCGTCGATCCCACTCCTCTTATCGGAAACGACCCATGAGCTTTCGCATAGGAGGAACTATCCTCGAGTTGAGCTATCCTCTCGTATGCATCATGAGCGCAGTGCTGATATTCGACCGCTCCATGACCGCTCTGATATGCTTTTTGTGCGCTCTTATGCACGAGGGAGGTCACATTATTGCAATGCGTATTTTCGGCTCTGCTCCGCAGCGGATAAAACTCACTCTTTTCGACATTGCAATCACAGACAGAAAAAAGGCCATGCGAAAACGCTCGCATGACCTGATAATAACCCTCTCGGGCATAGCAGTTAATTTTGTTTTTGCCGCATCGGGCTGTATTCTGTATATGATGACCGATCTTCCCTTTTTTATCAGCTTTACGGCGGCGCACCTCACTCTGGGGCTCTTCAATTCTCTTCCCGTGGACACCCTTGACGGCGGACAGGCTCTGCTGCTTATTCTTAATGCAAGGCTGACGCCCACTGTCAGCGAGAGGATTCTTACGATCAGCTCGGTCATTATACTGCTGCCTCTGGCTTGTCTGGGATTTCTTGCTCTTCTTGAGACCCGCTATAACTTTACCCTTCTGCTTGCATCGCTGTACCTTATCGCAGTGATATTGTTCAGGGACAGACGAACTTACACAAAAAAGCCGACACCGAAAGCTGCAAATGATGCTGCAAGCGAAACGATTATCAGGGGCAGCTTGAAATAAGCAAGCACCAGAGCGACCACCGTTCCCACAGAGGCGGTTATATAATTTCCCGTGCTGTAGAATATTGCCGGAAAGGTCATAGCCGCCAGAACCGCATAGGGGATGTAGTAGAGAAAGCTCCTGAGAAAAACCGATTTTATCCTTTTGCGAAAGAACGCAAACGGCAGCATGCGGATAAGATATGTCACCCCTGCCATTACTATGATATAAAGCGCTATACTCATTGCTCAGACTCCTCCTTTACAGGAAAAAGCAGAGCACCCAGCAGCGAAGCCGCTGTTCCGCATATTATCACCGCAAATCCTCCCGAGATAAACGGCAGAAGATATCTGCATATCACGCTGAGGGCGCAGGCAAAAAGTATTACAAGCAATATGCTCTTTTTCTCTGCAGCAGGCGGCACGATTATCGCAATGAACATTCCATAGAGCATCAGTCCGAGAGCCGATATAAGAGCCGCAGGCAGCAGCTCGCCTGCAACCGCGCCGAGAACTGTGCCGAGAGTCCAGCCGAAAGAGGATATCACGATAATGCCGTACATAAAACCCGGTGTTACAGGCTGTTTTCTTGTTGAGCAGACCGCAAATATCTCGTCGGTTATGCCGTATGCCGCTATGAATCTGTGACGCAGCGTGAAGCTCTTATCAAGGTTCTGAGACAGCGATACAGCCATTAATGCATATCTCATGTTGATAACAAGCTGCACAAGAGCCATTTCCACGAGCGTACCGCCCGAGGCTATCACCTCTACTCCCTGAGCCTGCCCTGCTGAGGTAAGATTAGTAAGAGAGATGATAAAGGCGTTGAGCGCAGAGATTCCAAGTCTTACAGCAGTGATGCCAAAGCCGAAGGATACCGAAAGATAGCCCAGACCTATGGGGATCCCTGCCGTAAGACCGCTTAAAAACTCAGAT
>ONFW01000202.1 GCA_900317215.1 uncultured Eubacteriales bacterium
GCAGTACGCAAAGTGTAGTCCGGGTACAGTTCTTTTATCCTCTCAGTTCTGCTGCGGACTTCGTCCTGTGAAGGAGCATCGGTGTATTTTATCATATAGCTGAAATAGCCCAGGGCGTTTCTGTAATCCATTTCCAGACTCTCATGAAGCCTTATACCTTCACCCATGTTGTTCATAGACTGATACAGCGCGGAGACCATAAACTCTCTGTTCTCACTGTCGATCTGTATGTTGACCGTATCACCGACATTCACTCCGAGTATATCGGCAAGCAGAAAGCTCATCGCTATCTCCCCTGCGTTTTCGGGCGGAGTTCCTTCAAGATAGGCGTACATATCTGTAGTTGTTCCCGTTCCTAAGAAGGAAAGAGAAACCGTCCTGTTCTCCCCCTTGCTTACTGCCAGCTTGAATATTGTTTCACAAAAGCATTCCGCAGGTATTCCGTTGTCCGCAAGGGTTTTCTCCATATCGATCAGAGCATCCTCAAGGAGCTTATGTCCCTGTGATGAGGAATACTTATCCTCGACCGATTTATCCTCAAGGGTGAGGTCACATTCCGGCATTGAGAACCATTTAAGCAGCTCGGGGCTTTTCAATGTTGAGATCGTATTCAGCATCATAGCTATGAGCAGGATACCTATTACGAATGTGACCGTCATTACTGCAAAATGTCTGAATCCGCTGAGAATATCATTCATCGCCATAAAGAATACCGGTCTTTGTCTGCTTGTCGACAGCCTGAGCAAGCCCTTTTTCTTATAGCGTCTGCCGCTTTCTCCGCTGCGGATAGCGTCAACCGGAGTGAATTTTCTGACCTTAGCGGTGCTGAGCCATGCAAAAACACCTATCAAAGCAAGCACAGCCAGCGAGCAGAAGAGATTTATCAGTATTCCTCCCTCCGCCGAGGAGATAAAGTGCTTTGAGGACTGCTCTGTCATCATATTTCCGAAGGGTATACCCGCCGCAAAGCCTGCCACTGTGCCTATGACAGCCATTGCAAGATATTTTATCATGTAAAGCGAGCGAATTCTTGAGTTTCTTATGCCTATCGCCTTCATAACGCCTATCTCACGGTATTCCTCGCTTATCGTAAAGCCTATCGTGAACCTCAGAATTACGACAGAAACAAGGATAAGGCACACGCTGACGATAAGGAAGATTCCGGCGATTATAAGATCCATTATATATGTTGTCTTGATGATTTCTCTGTTTGCGGTAAACTTCACTCCTTCTATACTGCTCACGGCATTGTTCACTGCAGTTGTGTCACTCGTTTTGATATTGTAGATATTCCCCTTGTACATATCATATTCAGAGCCGACACTGCTTTCGGAGAATCTGTCAAAGTCCTTCTGACTTATTATGAATCTCGGAGACCCCATCATATCCGAGCCGAAAAGCACATCAAGAAAGGTGCCTCTTACAGTAAAGCGGCCTGTATATCCGCCGCTTTTCACGGTAACCTCATCACCGACAGAAAGCCCGTTTTTCTCCATATAGGATTCCTTTATATAGATATCTCCCTCGTTCACCGAGGTGAGCTCCTTTCTGTCTTCTCCGAACACCTTTATCCCGATATCGTCTATGCTGCTGAGAATACCCGTTGAGGAGAAATCCAGTATCCTGTCGCCGTGCTTTAAAGAGTTTTGATTCAGATAAAAGCAACTTTCGCTCTTTACCGAGGTGACGCAGGACATAGCTGAGAGCTTTTTATCCAGCTCCGTCTTTGCAGAGAGTCCGCCAGTTGCAACAAAATAATCTTCAGCCCCGGAGATCTCTAAAAATCTGTCGCAGCCCGACATCACAGAGGTCATCGTATATGCGCTTGATGACACAAATGTGACAGACAGGATTATGAATATCAGCAGGATAAGATTCATCGTTTTTTTTCTTTTCAGGTCTCGTTTAAGTATGTTAAAATACATAAGCGTCCTTCCTTTCTACATTATTGTATCACAAAAGCTGTCCATGTGTACCCTGTGATGTTATGATAACAGGAAAATTATTAAATAATCCTTAAATTTTGAAAGATTTTTTGCCTTTTTCTGAAATATTCCGGAGACAAGACCGCTGAAAAGCAGATATGAGAGCTTTTCCGAAGGC
>ONFW01000156.1 GCA_900317215.1 uncultured Eubacteriales bacterium
ATCGTAAACTGTCTTACACGGATAAGACCGTGCATCTCTCCTGAAGCCTCGTTTCTGAAAAGCGTGGAGGTCTCTGTGAGTCTCATCGGAAGATCACGGTAGGAGCGCTGCTTATTGAGATAAACCTGATACTGGAACGGACAGGTCATAGGACGCAGAGCAAAGCATTCCTTTGTTTCGTCGTTAGGGTCGCCCATGACGAACATACCGTCAAGATAATGATCCCAATGGCCTGATATTTTGTAAAGCTCTCTCTTGGCGAAAAGCGGGGTCTTTGTGAGCTGACAGCCCTTTTTCTGCTCAACGTCCTCGACCCACCTCTGTAAAAGCTGAATGACTCTTGCACCCTTGGGCATAAGAACGGGAAGACCCTGACCGACATAGTCTACTGTGGTAAAATATTCAAGCTCGCGTCCGATCTTGTTGTGGTCGCGGAGTCTGGCTTCCTCAAGCATTTTGAGATGCTCCTCAAGCATGGATGCCTTGGGGAAGGATACTCCGTACACTCTGCAGAGCTGTGTATTCTTTGAGTCGCCTCTCCAATATGCACCCGTGCAGGCTGTGAGCTTGATAGCCTTGATGACAGATACGTTCATAAGATGAGGACCTGCACAAAGGTCGGTAAACTCACCCTGCTTATAGAAGCTTATAGGCTCGCCCTTATCGGAGTGCTCCCTGCAAAGCTCGACCTTATAAGGCTCGTTCATATCCTCCAGAAGCCTGACCGCCTCATCGGGCTGCAGAAAGAATCTCTCGACCTCAAGACCTTCCTTGACGATCTTTTTCATTTCGGCGGTGATCCTTTCAAGATCCTCGGCTGAGAAGGGCTTTTCCACGTCAAAATCATAATAGAAGCCGTTGTCGATAGCAGGGCCTATTGCAAACTTAGCGTTCGGGAATAATCTTTTGACAGCCTGTGCAAGAACGTGAGATGTTGTATGCCAGAATGCCTTTTTACCCTCAGCATCGTCAAAGGTCAGGATATCGAGTCTGCAATCCTTTTCAACGGGTGTTCTCAGATCGCAGGTCACGCCGTCTATCCTGCAGGCGCATGCAGCCTTATACAAGCCTGCTCCGAGACTTTTTGCTACGTCTGCAACGGTTGTGCCGTTTTCAAATTCCTTTACCGTTCCGTCTTTAAGTTCAACCTTGACCATAATAATACCTCCAGTTTCCTTTTAGTTGATTTTTTTTGCATTAAAAAGCTCCGCTCCAGGCTGCGGAAAGCCCACAGCTCAGGGGCGAAGCTATATGCTCCACGGTTCCACCCTGATTAACGGCATATAGCCGCACTCGGTGAGAAGACTCATCGTCTTTAACGCAGACCTGCGTTACGGCTTAGGGAAAGCTCCGTTCGCCGTACTGCTCCAAGGCGGTACCGACCCTTCTGATACACACGGCGGCTTACAGCCAGCGGCCTCCGTTCTCTGTCTGCATCATATTGAAAAATCGGCTCCTTTTCAATGCATTTTCTTTATATCATTATCATACCACTATTCTATTAAACTGTCAATTGCAAACTTTCGCGCAGTGCCTGCGGTGCGGGACCGCACAGGACGATACGCGCCCTCGCTCGCTTACATTTTCACATACCGTACTTCATTTCCGCAAGTATTGTATATCAATGCGGAATTAAAAGCTGAATTGAGATAATGACTTTTCAGTCAACATAAAAGCGTCTTTTTTGCATTTTGCTCCTGATATAATACCTGTAAAGGAGAGGAAAGAGATGTTAAAAAGGACAATGAAGGCTATAAATGATTATATCAGAAGCACCGACAGGGTGTTGTGGCTTCTGACTGTGATAGCTGTTGCTTACGGCCTTGTTCTGATAGCAAGTCAGCAGAGAGTAGGAGGACCCGATTTTCTTAAGACGCAGATAGCTGCTGTATGTGCCGGCTTTGCCGGTGCGGTTGTGTTATCTTTGATAGACTACAGGCTCATAGCGGCCCTTTGGTGGTTGGCGGCTGCGGTGTCGTTTGCTCTGACCCTTTCTGTATTTTTCATAGGAATTCGGGTCGGTGGAACAGATGATGTGGGCTGGATAAGACTGCCCGGAGGAATGACCTTTCAGCCCTCTGAGCTTACAAAGCTATGCTTTATCCTGACCTTTTCAAAGCACCTTGCTGTTTCAGAGGAAAAAGGCAGACTGAAAAGCTTTTTGGGGGTCTCGGCTCTTTTTCTTCATGCTATGCTCCCTGTCGTTATGATACATTTTCAGGGAGATGACGGGGCGGCTCTTGTGTTTGTTTTCATGTTTATGATAATGAGCTTTTCTGCAGGCGTGCAGCTCAGGTATTTTGTGCTTGCTATACTCGGGCTTGCTGCGGCTGTTCCTCTGGTATGGCTGAAAATACTGAACATCGATCAGAAGAACCGCCTGACGGCACTGTTCAGCTCTGACGATGAGGTGTTCAGGAGCTACGGATATCAGCAGTATCAGGGCAGGATATCCATAGCATCGGGAGGGGTTTGCGGCAAGGGTCTTTTTCACGGTCCCCGTGTTGCTCGTGAGGTCGTGCCGTATCAGGAGAATGATTTTATCTTTACAGTTGCGGGAGAGGAGCTGGGATATATCGGCTGCCTGTGCATTGTTCTTATTTTTGCCCTGATGCTCCTGAGACTTATCTGTACGGCTTCTAAAGTTAACGATCCCTTGGGAAGAAATATCTGCATGGGCTGTTTTGCTCTTATCGGCACTCAGGTGATGATTAATCTGGGCATGGTCCTCGGGCTGATTCCTGTTATCGGCATAACGCTGCCCTTTTTCAGCTCAGGCGGTACGTC
This sequence comes from uncultured Eubacteriales bacterium, assembly GCA_900317215.1. Taxonomy (GTDB): domain Bacteria; phylum Bacillota; class Clostridia; order Oscillospirales; family Acutalibacteraceae; genus UBA1213. The sequence continues at coordinate 2,788 of ONFW01000156.1, forward strand.
TGTTTTTTGTCTTTGTTTGTCCTCAGGACTTATACAGTCGGTCAAGCGCTACAGAGAAAACACATTAGAAATACGATTCAAGAGAACAGTTGCTTCCGGTGGAAGATAATGCAAGGAGCTGCCTCACTCATTAAAGCGGGCAGCTCCTTGTTTATGTTGATTTTGGGTTGGTGTGGGCGTATCAGATCATTCCGTAAAGGACTTGTCGGTAATATAAGCGTTGCCGGTCTGTTCAACTGTAATGTTGAGCTCCTTGTCAGCAGTAATACGAACAGGGGTGTTGCTCCACTTGCCGTTTTCGAGCTTTGTCTTGAGAACTGCATCGGTGATTCCGGGCTTCTGAGCTGTAAGAATAAAATTGCATATTTTATTCTCGAAGTCAAAATCGCAGCTTATCCTTACATTCAGGCTTGCGGCATAGTAATTCCAGTCATAACCCTTCATAGGGAGAACAAAGGGGCTTTTCTTGTTTTTCGCTATGACAGTTCCGCCTGCTTCCGAGGTATCTGCAGGTGAAGCTGTCTGAGTTGAAACGGCTTCTGCGGAAGAGGTCTGCTGTGTCTGAGCGGGCGTCTCTGTATAGGGCTTGTTTGTTATATAAGCATTGCCTGACTGCACGAGAGTCATGTGAAGGTCGCTGTCTGTAGTTATGCGAACGGGGGTGTTGGTCCATTTTCCGTCGGTATTCTGTGTTTTGAGAACTACGTTAGTAGTACCCTTTGATACTGCTGTAAATATGAAATTGCACATGCTTCTGTTATAGTCGTAGTCGCAGCTCACCTTGACATTAAGGCTGTCGGCATAATAGTTCCAGTCCTCGCCCTTTATAGGCAGAGTGAAGGTGTTGGAGGAGGAACTTCCTATCAGTGTATCACTCTTTTTGTCAAGGGAAGTCGAAGTGGCTGTTGCCGTTGCCGAGCCTGTTGAACCCATGGCTCCTGTTAAACCTGCGTTTGAGGCATTTGCTACGCAGAAGGTGGTTACAATGACTGCTGCTGATGCAACGCATATTGCGGAAAGGATAGCTGCTGTTACCTTTGTCTTTACTGTTGTGTTCATAATAATTATCTCCTTTTTTGTTGGGGCTGAGCCCTATTGATTTGTTTGTTTAGCGGTTAATTAGCTTAGTAATTAACCTGTTGTGCATATAATATAACACAGCCTTTCGGGTTTGTCAATAGGTTTCAGAAAAAAAATTAATTTTTTTTTCAGGCAACGGACATTCATGCTCATAAAGCATATTGTATAAGATCCAGTAGTTGACAGGCGCTGAGCAAGAAAGGCTTTTGATATTATCGAAAACAAATATAAGGGCAAAAAAACGCCGCCGCAGAATAAAAACTGCGGCGACGGGAGTATTTTCACTTGTTGATATTTCAGGAGCGGACGTATTACCACCAGGACATGATCCAACGGTAGAGATCCTCGTAGCGGTGAGCGGAATTTCTCCAGGAGAAGTCCATTCTCATTCCTCGGATCGCTATCTCATTCCAGCGGTCGCGCTCGGTGAAGTAAATGGTTTTAGCATAGTTGATAACATTGAGCATATCATCGGCGTTGTAGTTTGCAAAGGAGAAGCCGGTGCCGGTGTTCTCAAAACAGTTGTAGGGCTGAACAGTGTCCTTCAGGCCGCCTGTTTCACGGACGATCGGTACCGTGCCGTAGCGCAGGGAGATGAGCTGAGTGAGTCCGCAGGGCTCAAAGCGCGAGGGCATCAGCATTGCATCTGCGGCAGCATAAAGCTTGTGCGCTCTGTTGTCGGAGTAGTAGATGTTTGCCGAAACTCTCTCGGGATATTTCCACTGATAATGCCTGAAAAGATTCTCATACTTTGCATCACCGGTGCCAAGCACAACAAACTGTGTGTGCTCGTCAGTTATCTGCTCAATAACATGCTCAATAAGGTCAAGACCCTTCTGGTCTGTCAGACGGGAGATTATTCCTATCATGAATTTGTTGTCATCTACAGGCAGACCGAGCTCCTGCTGCAGCCCTCTCTTGTTGAATACCTTCTTTTTGAAGGTCTTTGATGTATAATTCTCATAGATCTGAATGTCCTGCCCTGGAGCGTAGACCTCATAGTCTATACCATTGACGATACCGCAGAGGTTCGGATTCTTGTGGCGCATAAGCCCGTCAAGACCCTCGCCGTAATAGGGCATCTGTATTTCCTGAGCATAGGTGTCGCTGACGGTAGTAACATAATCGCTGAAAACAACGCCGCCCTTTAGCATATTGGCGTCCTTTTTATATTCAAGGTTCTCGGTAGAGAATACATACTCGGGAAAAGCGGTGAACAGCTTGAAGGTCTCAATGTCCCATATACCCTGGAACTTGAGGTTGTGTATGGTCATCATGGACTTTATGCCCCAGTAGAAGCTGTTGTCTCTGAACAAGGTCCTGAGAAAAACAGGAACAAGAGCGGCCTGCCAGTCGTGACAATGGATAAGGTCAGGACGGAAGCCAATAGTGGGAAGTATCGAAAGAGCAGCCTTGCTGAAGAAGGTGAAGCGCTCGATATCCCATTTGAGATTGTTGGTGTAGGGAGTATCTCCGCCGAAATAACCCTCGTTATCAATGAAATAGTAATGTATGCCCTCGTGGATATACTCCATGATTCCGACATACTTGTGATCCGGCAGATGGCCGAGAGGCATGTAGAAGCTTGAAACGTAATTGAAATGCTGACGGTATTCCCACGGTATGCACATATACTTGGGGATGACGACACGGACATCGAACTCGTCCTTGTTCAGCATTTTGGGAAGTGCGCCGACAACGTCAGCCAATCCGCCTGTTTTTATAAACGGATAGCATTCGGAAGCCACAAAAAGAATGTTTCTCATATCCATTTCTCCGTTCTTATTAAACTGATGCTTTTACAGCACATATTTCTAACCAATTTAATTATATAAAATAAATCAAAAATATTCAATACATATTTTGAATTTTCGTGTATTTTTTTGTATAATATCTGAAATTCGGGCGTTGATTTTCCGTTGGGAGGCAGCAAAAAGCCCCCGCAGAAATGATCTGCGGGGGAGAAGCTGTGCTATGATATCAGTATCCGTAATTGCAGGGGAAACACCCTGTTGTGTTCAGACCGTCATCTGAGGTCATGCGCCGGGCTCGGAAACGACCAACTGATCGATCACGGTACCGTCCGGGTTTGCAACTACCATAAGGAAGGTAAAGGGCTTTACGTTCATTGCCTGCCTTATCTGTGTAATGGTGGGACCTATGGAGGAGGGCATTTCATTGTGGAAGCTCTCAAGGAACTGCTGACCTTGTGTGCTGTTCGGATCAATTGTCTGCTTGAAGGTTATCTTTATCACGATCTGATCGTCGCCGTTGTAGCCCGTTTCTATTGATGCGTAGGAGCCCACAGTTTTTTCAAGGCTTTGTGTCAGCATGCTGGTGCCGCCTATGCTTTCAAGAGCCTCCTTAATGCTCTGCTGTGTAGCGGAGGGCATTACAGCCGAGGGCTCGTAATAGGAGGGATCATAGTCCTCCGAGGGGTCATAGTCATCTGACGGGTCATAGGCCTCCGACGGGTCAAGATAATATGAGGGCTGAGGAGTATATGAGGGCTGGAGCGCAGATACTGCAGTGGAGGGCTGAGCCGCTGAGGGCTCCTGCTGTATGGGGTTGGACTGAGGAAGCGGTGTGCCTGCAGTGCTTTCATTTCCGGTCGCTCCTCCAAAGAGATTTGACGAAGGCTCGCTGCTTGCGCAGGCTGTCATCATAATAGCAGAGGATGCGAGAAGGGCTGTAATAAGAATACTTAATGTTTTTTTCATTTATATCATCTCCGGGTAATAAAAATTTTGCCGCAGCGCTGTACGGCAGATATCACGTTATTATGATTATATCTCATGTTGTATAATATTTCAATATGAAAGGATAAAATTATAAAAAAACTGACCGCAGGAAAAGTCAGGAGGAGGTCTTTGACTGCTGACCGCTGCTTTGCTGCGCCGGCTCTGATTTCTGTCCGCTGCTTTGCTGCGATGTCTCTGATTTCTGACTGCTGTTTTGCTGCGCCGGCTTTGACTGCTGTGCGCTGCTTATATCGTCGTTGTCGAAGATCCTTTCATAGAGGAGCTTGCCCTCCGGGTCGAGATATCTTACGGCAACAGTGATGTTCTTCCGGTTGATGCAGGATTCAAGATCGTCAACAAGCGCAGAAAAGGTCTCCTTGTTTGAATCGATAGTCTTTGCTATGTTTTTCTCGAAATCCTCCTCGAGCCACATATTAAGATCCTTGCTTATCTTTCTTTCAAAAACAAGACAGGTGCTTTTTTCTGCGTAAATCCTTGTAATCATTATACCCTGCTCATCTGGTCCCTCAAGCTTCTTGAGTGTCTGCTTTGCGCTGTCGGATTCAAGAAATTCTTCAACGCTGTTGTAGGGCTTTTGGTTGTCGAGAGAAAATTCATATTTGGTCATATCTCTGCTCTGCTCAAATATCAAAAGCTCCTCACTGCTTTCCCCCTGAACAGAGGCTTCTTCTGCGGTGGAGACTTTTCCTTCATCTGCGGCGCCGGTCTTGTCGGCGTCGCTGTTTCCGCAGCCGTATGCGGACAGCAGAATGACAGCGGCAATTATTGCGGCAGGTCGTTTTATCTTCAAGTCGATCTCTCCTTTTCTCGTGTGATGTGCTTATTCATCTAAAAAACAGAACTGCTCCACGTCGAACAGACCGCAGTCCGTTATTCTGAGCTTTGGTATCACGGGCAGAGCCATGAACGAAAGGGTTATGAACGGATCTATATCCGGGTCGACCCCTGCTTCATATGCCTTTTTGATGACATCGTCAAGCTCTGCTATGAAAACCTCGCTCGGCTTTGTGCTCATAAGACCGCCAAGCTCAAGCTGCAGCGAACCGATAGCTTTTCCGTCGGAAATAATGACATAACCGCCGTTTATCCTTTTCAGTTCCTTTACGGCTGCAAACATATCGCTGTCGTTGTCGCCGATAATGATGATATTGTGGGAGTCGTGAGCCGTTGTTGTGGCAACGGCGCCGTGCTTCAGACAGTATCCCTTGATATAGGCGCAGGCAAAGCAGCCTGTTGCATGGTGTCTCTCAATAACGGCGATCTTTCTGACACTGCCGTCCTTAAGCCCTGCCATGACCTCGTCGTGAGTCATAGTAAGATGCTCGGTAACGATCTGATTTTTTATTATCCCGATAACATCATAGCTTTTCTTTTCGGGAATGTGGAAGGCATTTTTGAGCAGAGGAGCGCAGTTTACCGATCTTCTGGGGTCAATATCCGATGCAGGCGGCGCATATTCCTTCTGTTTTGGGAGTTCTATATTCTCGATTGCCGTGCCTCCCTTGTATACTTCCGCGATCGTGACTTTTTCAAGGTCGTCAAGTACAACAAGGTCAGCTTTATATCCGCAGGCAATTGCGCCGGTGTTTTTGAGTCCGTATATCCTTGCTGCATTGATCGTAGCCATTTGATATGCCCTCAGCACGGGAAGTCCGAGAGCTATTGCTTTTCTGATATTGTGGCTTATCGTGCCCTCTTTTCTGATATCGGCAAGGTGCTTGTCGTCTGTACAGAAGGCGAGTTTAGACGTATCTATATTATTCTTTACTATACCTGTGATTATTGCTTCAAGGTTTTTTGAAGCAGAGCCTTCTCTTACGAGCACGGCAAGACCGCAGCGCAGCTTTTCAACAGCCTCCTCGTAGGTGGTGCTTTCATGGTCGGTCTTTATTCCGGCGCATACATAGGCGTTAAGGCTTTTTCCGGTCATGGATGGAGCGTGACCGTCAATTATCATGTCCGAGAAGCTTTCGAGCTTGTCTGTTACGGAGATATCGTTGTTGAGTACGCCAACGGTATTCATCATTTCGCCCAGACCGAGCACATGCGGGTTATTTTTGAACGCTTTAAGAGAATCCGCATCAAGCACGGCTCCCGAATGCTCAAAGGGAGTTGCGGGGACGCAGGACGGAAGCATGACATAATAATCTATGGGATTTCTTTCTGCGCTGTCGAGTATATCGGCAAGAGCCTCTGCACCTCCGACGTTTACGATCTCGTGAGGGTCGGTTATTACGGTGGTCGTTCCGTGCCTGAGCTCCTCAAGAGAATAGGAGAGAGGGGTCACCATTGAGGATTCTACATGAAGATGAGCATTAATAAAGCCGGGGACTATGTATTTTCCGCTGATGTCTACTTCGTTTTTTCCGCTGTAGCTGCCTGTACCGACGATATAGCCCTCAGCAATGGCAACATCCTGCTGCAGAAGCTCCCCTGTAAAGACGTTGAGAACAGTCCCGTTTTTCAGGACAAGATCGGGCATAGCTTTCTCCTGAGCGGCGTTTATAAGCTTTTTGATATCCATTTGTTTAATCCTCCCGAAATATGCAATGCTTTTCCTATTATTGACATTATACACTCAAATCAAGCAAAGTGCAACGAAAACCGTATAATATGGTATCTCGGCTTTGAAAAAAAAAATTTTTTAAAATTTTTTTGTTTTTTACGCCCCGTTTGAGTTTTTGGACTGTTATTAATAGCAGACAGGCAAAAAGGAGGGATATAATACTTTAACTGAGCAGGAGTTATATCCTGAAAAAATGCCTGTAACACAAAGCAGCCTGAAAACATATCGTGCTGCAAGCCGCATAATAATGCTTCAGAAAAGCATTTTCCACATCTATGATAATTGAATTATACCGAAAATGAAATAATTCAACATCATC
>ONFW01000093.1 GCA_900317215.1 uncultured Eubacteriales bacterium
AGTAAGAGCTGCCTTGACCTCAGGATAAGGAGCTGAGTATCTTTGACTCAGATACCGCAGACTTGCTCCGAGTTCTCCATCAGGCCCTCCATACTGCGTAATTATTATCTTGGCAAGCTTAGGATTTGTCTGCTTGATTTTTACGGGATACTGCAGCTTCTTCTCATATACCCACACAGATCACACCTCCTGAATATCCCATGGCCACGGATCCGAGATCCATGCCCACCTGTTGCCGCTTTCACTCATTGGGCTGAGGGGACCGTACTTTGCCTCATATTCATTCCGCAGGGCAGAGCTTTTCTCCTCATATACTCTGAGAGCATCGGCTGCGCTTTCATCGTTAGGATGAGTATCGAGATAAATATGCATTTCTACAATTGCAAAATCGTAGGAGGACAGTCGCTTCAGCAATCGTTCTCTTTCACTCATCAGTCTGTCCTCCTCTCGGAAATGCCGCTGTAAAGGGCTTGTTCAGCTCGGGGAACATGGTCCCGTTCCTTATCCCACATTCGGGAGAGTATAATTTTTTTGCGTTCTGATAGGGTACATATGCCATGGCAACCACCGTATCTGACGGGAGCGGCTTTATAAAGAATTCTGAATTTTGAAGTTCTTTGATAACATCCATGTTCATTTCTCCTTTCTTTTACATAATATGATTATTTCACCGGTATGTGTATGCTGACAAAAGCTCAGACCAAAACAGCTGTGACAGCAGGAGCAATTTACACCTGCTGTCACAGCCTTAATAAAAACAGTATTCTTTTTTAGCGGACGTCTCAGAACTCGGTCTTAATGCTGCGGAGAAACAGATCGGAAAGACCTCTTTTTGCGGTTATCTCTCCTGCTATAACAGTATTTACGGTAGTACAGATCGGAAGGTCGACCTCATATTTCTCACCGAGGAATATCAGCGCCTTGGTCGTATCCACACCCTCTGCAAGAAGCCCGAATTTTTCACCCTTGACAAGCATCTCGCCGAAACGACGGTTATGACTGTACGGAGAAAAAAGAGTAGCCTCATAGTCCCCAAGATGACACAGACCGTAAGCTGAAAGCTCATTGCCGCCCATAGCCTTGATAAGCCTTGAGATCTCTCTGGTTCCCCTTGACATAAGAGCGCCCTTAAGGGAAGAAAGGTTAAGACCGTCGAGCATTCCTGCAGCAATACCGATAGTATTTTTTGCGGCAGCACCTATCTCAGTGCCGACAAGATCATTTCCGACGTAAAAACGGATAAGCTCACTTGAAAACTGCTTGATAAGAAAATGCTTAAGATCATCATGTCTTGAATCAATGACCATGCAGTTTGGTATTCCGTTGCTGAAGTCCTGGGGATGCCCGGGGCCAACCCATACTCCCACCTGGGTTTTCTCGGGGACAAACTCCTCAACTATCTCTGTCAGTCTCTTTCCGGTAGAAGCCTCGATCCCCTTCATGCAAAGAACTATCTTCTTATTCTCTATATCGAATTCAGTTATGCGCGGAACAAAGGAACGAAGCGCCTGCGAGCTGATAGAGATTATCATGATATCCGCGCTCGTCACGGCTTCCCTTAGATCATCAGTGACCCTTATGCTTTCTCTGAAGGTAAGCATATTGTTTTTGCGGGTATCTCTGATCTCAATGAACTGGGGGGCATCGCTAAGACCCCAGATAGTAACATTATGACCGATCTTATCGAGATACCAAGCAATAAAAGAGCCCCATCTGCCGCAGCCTAACAATGTGATATTCATAGTAATGCCTCCTGTGATTTTTTTATTATAACAGACTTCTGCTGAAGGCGTTGCTCACTCCGATCAAGCGAGCTTATCGGAGCTTTGCTCCTTTTTTATACATAGATTATAGCATACATTATAACAATAATCCATATTATTATTCTGAAAGCTGCTCATTCTGCTCCTCTTCCTCGTCGGTATCGGGAACAGGCTCAGCAACGATCCTGTTGCCTGTGAGAAACTCTATAGAGCGCTCAATGCTATCCTTTGAATTACCCCATGACTTTCCGGCGCTGCGGTAGTCAAACATACTGCAGAAATGAGTGATATCGTTTTTAAGCTCAATAAGATAGCCGCCAGTAAGTCTTGATGTCTCCTCATAAAAAGCCTGCAGGCTTTTCCCGAGTCCCTTCTGATCGACCGTGAGCAGAAGATAGAAATGCTCGAGACAGATGTATCTCTGCTCTGCATAAAGCTGACGGAATTCAGGCTCGCTTATCCACATGGCATGCACGATCCTGACCATGTTCTCCATGTTTTCCTTTATATCGCGGCAGATAAAGCAATCCCCAAGAAGAGTCTCAAGGGCTGCCATTCTTTTTTTATCAAGCTTTCCCGGCGGTGACGGCGGAACAAGCTGCTCAGATATCTGCTGCAGGTGACTTTCAAGAATAAGAGCATTTGAAAGGCGCTTGCCCTGTTTCACCATCATCTGAAAATGACGGTGACAGAAGCCCTGTTCATTTGTTTTGATCCTGACATTAGGCTCCATCATTGCCGAGCCTGTAACGTAATCCGCCTTGCGTTCCTCAAGCATGTCTCTCATTCTGCACATAGGGCAGCCGTCCCTTGGCATAAAGACGTCGTTAACAGGTATGCTGCAGATATTTTCTTTCATCTCTTCACTGTCCTTTCTGAAGGTTAATATGGATTTTACGGAAAAGCTGTGATATAATCAAGGTATAAGGCTTTACGAAAACGGAGGTATAACTATGGACGGAGAATTCTATATACTGAATTATATTCAGGATCAGTTGAGAACAGACTTTCTTGATAAGCTTATGCCTGCCATTTCCTTTTTGGGAAAGGCGGGGCTGATCTGGATAGTCATTGCATTGCTGTGTCTGTTTTTCAAGCGCTCAAGACTGCTCGGGCGTTCACTGGTTTTCAATCTCATATTCAATCTGGTTGCAAGCAGCTTAATTATCAAGCCTATCGTATCAAGACTCAGACCCTGTGTGCTCGACAGCACGGTCGAGCTGCTTGTAAAGCTCCCGTTTGACACGTCCTTTCCCTCGGGACATACACTTTTTGCATTCGGAGCAGCAACGATCATATTCATTTATAATAAATGGCTCGGAACAGCCGCCTATATCTTCGGATTTCTTATGGCATTTTCAAGATTATATCTCTATGTCCATTTTCCCACGGATGTTGCCTTTGGAGCAGTATTCGGAGTCATATTTGCTGTCATAGCATATAAAATGGAGGGCATGATCTTTGACAGGACAAAGCCTCTTTTTGTTATCAGGAACCGTCATAAAACCTGAAACGCCGCCTGAGTGATGTCCGCAAACTGTTGCATAGACATTTCCTCAGCTCTTGCAGCAGGCTTGATACCAGCAGCCGAAAGGATAGCAGATACCGTCTGCTTAGGCAAGGATAAGCCTGCGCTCAGGGAATTTGCAAGCGTTTTTCTTCTCTGCATAAAAGCAGCCTTGATTATTCTGAAAAAGAGCTTTTCATCAGCCGCCTTTACGGGCGGCTCCTTTAATATATTCAGCTTTATCACTGCCGAATCCACCTTAGGAGGTGGAATAAAGCTGCCCGGAGAAACCTTGAACAGCACCTCCGGCTCGCAGTAATAATGAACCGCTGCGCTAATAGCGCCGGAAGCCCTTGTTCCGGGACAGGCGCATATTCTTTCGGCAGCCTCCTTCTGTACCATTACAGTGATAGAACTCACAGGAAGCCTCTCCTCCAGGAGCTTCATAAGCAGAGGCGAGGTGATATAGTAAGGCAGATTTGCACAAACAACCACTTCTCCGCTGCCGAAATGATCCTTTATCAGCTTTATCATATCCAGCTTCATAGCATCGGCATTGACGATACTGACATTGTCAAACTCCGAAAGCGTCTCCTCCAGCACAGGAAGAAGCCTTTTATCCAGCTCCACAGCCACCACCTTATGTGAAAGCCTTGCAAGCTCCGCTGTCAGCACTCCTGCGCCGGGGCCTATCTCTATCACGCCGGTGTCGGCATCTGCTCCGCTGAGCTGTGCCATTCTGGGACAAACAGAGGGATTCACAAGAAAATTCTGCCCGAGAGCCTTTGAAAAAGTAAAGCCGTGTCTGCCGAGAACGCCCTTGACATAGTTGATATCTGTTAATCTGCTCATTGAAATTTTCCTTTGAATATTATTTCTTCGTCCATGTTCTCGGATAGAGAGCAAGGAGAATGGGATATATCTCAAGTCTTCCGAAAAGCATTGCAAATGTAAGAACAAGCTTTGAGAATGAGGAGTAGCCTCCATAGCCTTCCATGGGGCCGACAAGACCGAAGCCGGGGCCGACGTTGTTGCAGCAGGAGATAGACGCAGTCAGGTTGGACTGAACGTCAAAGGAAGGCTCAAATGAGAGCACAAAGAAGGTACCGGCAATAAGCACGATATAAAGTGCAAAATAGGTGGTCACTCCGTTGAGAACGGAGACGTCAAGATTCTTGCCCTCATATTTGACAGAAGCCACCGAACGGGGATGAAGAAGGTGACGGATATCGCGGACTATGGCCTTGAACATGATGATCACTCTCGAAAGCTTAAGACCGCCTGCAGTTGAGCCTGCACAGCCTCCGACAAACATGAGAATGAATATGATACCCTTTGCAAGATCGGGCCACAGGTTAAAATCAGCAGTTGAATAGCCTGTTGTTGAAACAATGGATGCTACCTGGAAGCATGAGTGTCTTATCGAGTCGGAGAAATTCCCGTATATGGGGTAAATACTGTAGGTTATGATGCCTGCAGCGCAGAGCATGAGTGCAAAGTAGAACCACAGCTCCCTGTTGCTGAATACAGCTTTGAACTGTCTGAGAAGGAACATATAGAAAAGGTTGAAGTTGATACCGAAGATTATCATGAAGGCTGTTATCACCCATTGCAGATAAGGGCTGTAGGAGGCAATGGAATCGCCCTTTATGCCAAAGCCGCCCGTGCCTGCCGTACCGAGGGCATGGACAACGCTGTCAAAAAGGGGCATGCCTCCGGCAAGAAGGAAAACTGTTTCTGCAACGGTTATAACAAGGTAGATAAAATAGAGTATCTTTGCAGTATCCTTGATCTTCGGAGTGATTTTTCCGATAACAGGCCCTGCCATTTCAGCGCGGAGGATATGTATGGCTCTGCCCGAGCCGGAGGGCAGGATAGCCATTATGAGAACAAGCACTCCCATACCGCCCAGCCAATGAGTAAAGCTCCTCCAGAATAGCAGACCGCAGCTCATGCTCTCAACATCTCTGAGGATCGAGGCTCCCGTTGTCGTAAGACCGCTGACTGTCTCAAAGAAGGCATCAAAGAAATCAGGTATCTCCCCGCTTATTATAAACGGAAGACAGCCGAGCAAAGACAGGAAGATCCATGCAAAGGTCACGATAATGAAGCCCTCTCTTGCATAGATCACCTTGTTCTTTTTCGGATTGAAAACACGGCGAAAAACAACGCCGACAATTACAGCGATTATTATTGTTATCGAAAAAGCATTTACACAATTCATCTCATGGTAGCCAAAGGATACGAGCAGAGGCAGCATCAGAAGTATTGCCTCAAGCAGTATGATATTGCCCACCATGTAAAAAATCATTCTGCGGTTCATGGTTTCTTACCTTTCTTTACTTGATTATATCGGACAGGTCATTATAGCGCTGATCCTCCGTAAGGATTATGACCTTGTCGCCCTGCATTATCACATCGCTGCCGATAGGAATAATTGCCTTTCGGTCGCGGATTATGCCTGCGATCAGAACTCCCTGCCTTAGTCTGAGATCCTTCAGAGGTACGCCCGTATGTCCGAAATCGGGGCTGACGTTAAACTCAAGCACCTCTGCCTTGTCGTCCATGATGTTGTAAAGAGTTTCGATATTACTGCCCTTTGAATTCTCGAGCGCCCTTGCATATCTCACAAGGACGTCGGACATGATCTCCTTGGGAGAGATTATCCTGTCAAGACCGAGCTTTGCAGCCATAGCGGAAAGCTCATTTCTGTTGACCTTGGTTATTACGGTGGGAACATTATGGGTGGAGGCAAAAATGGAGATAAGTATGTTTTCCTCGTCCATTCCTGTCAGAGAGACAAAGGCATCTATCGAATCAAGTCCCTCCTCAAGCAAAAGCTCCTGCTGTGCGCCGTCTCCGTTAATTATCACAGCCTTTGGCAGAGCATCGGAAAGCGTCTCGCATTTTTCAGGATCTATTTCTATTATCTTCACCCCGTTGCCGGTAGAGGTAAGCATTTTGGACAGGTAAAAGGCTATCCTGCCGCCTCCGAGTATTATTACGTTCTTTGCCTGCTTCTTGTCAAGTCCGAGAGCCTTTAACAGCTTCTGTATTTCCACAGGCTCGGCAGTCAGTCCGATCTTATCACCGGGATAGAGGATGAAGTTACCGTCCGGGATATATACCTTATCTCCCCTGCCGACAACACAGATGAGAAACTTTGCCTTGAATTTATTTCGCAGATCCATGAGCTTGACTCCGGTAAGAGGGGAGCCCTCTTTAAGAATGAGCTCTATGATCTCAAAGCTTCTCTCCGAAAAGGTCTGTATCTTTACGGCTGAGGGCAGCTTTAGAACATTGAACATTTCTCTTGCGGCAAGCATATCGGGGTTTATAGCCATTGAAAGCCCGAGCTTTTCTTTGAAGAAGCCAAGGCTCTCCATGTTATACTCCGGATTGCGTATCCTTGCTATGGTATTCCTTGCGCCCATTTGTCTGGCTATGTAGCAGCTCAGCATATTCAGCTCATCGGATGAGGTGACAGCAATGAACATTTCAGCCTCCTTCACCCCTGCCTCGGAGAGCGTGCTGCAATCCGTCCCGTTGCCGCAAACGGTCATTACGTCATGTATATTATTGATCTCCTCTATTACAGCGGGGTCGTTATCGACTGCGATCACGTTATGACCCTCGTTGACAAGATCGGCAAGTATTGTTTCTCCAATTTTTCCGCAGCCTACTATGATTATTCTCATAAGCTCTGTTCCTTTCCAATATTCCGGCCCGTGCGGCTACAGTCTACAGAACTCTCGCACAGGTCTGTTTATGATACTCTTATATTCAATCATTTATTATAATATGCAGTCAGTACCATAGTGTATGCTTTTGGCATAGTTTTTAATTATAATAACAGCAGTAAGTCCGTAAGCAATAAAGACCGTCATCAGAACCGCAGCGCATTAAAGGGCATTCTCACCCGTCAGCGCAGGCTTTACCCTTTTGGAAAAAGAAGGTCGATAGCCTCATAGATACTGCCGCTCATGACCGTATATTTTGACAAAAGCTCTCCCTTGATCTCAGGCGAGATATTCGTGTGGAGATAGAGCGAATCAAGACCGGCATCATGAGAGCCTTTGATGTCGGTGATATAATCATTGCCTATCATAATGCTCTCCTCAGGCACAAGGGAATGCTTTTCTAAAATACGCCTATAAAACATTATATCCGGCTTTGCACAGCCCTCGTCCGAGGATATCATCACATCCTCAAATTCATCATATATGCCAAGCATTCTTATCTCCGGCTCTGTAAATATCCTCTGTGCATTGGATAAAAGGTATGCTCTTCCCCCGTGGCTGTGTATTGCGTCAAAAAGCTCATGTACACCGTCATAAAGCCTGATATACTTAATAGACAGCGCTCTGAAGGTCCTGCCCGTTGCAGCGGCAAGCGCCATATCGCATGCAGCTCCCTTTTCGGTATACAGACGCTGAAAAACATATTCTATCTGCGGCTCGGGATTTGTTGTATATTTGTCCTTCGGCAGTGAGTCGATCAGCTCCTGAAGATAGATCCAGTAAAGCCTTTTAAGCTCTGAAGGCCTGTAGGCTGCCCCGCCCATTGAATAGATCATGGCCATATTTTTCCACAGGCTGCTTTTGCCCTCATTCGTGTTTATATCAACAAGAGTGCCGTAAAGATCAAAGATATAGTTTTTGTACATTTCTGGATACACTTCCTTTCAAGGAATGGAAATATCTGTTTATATTCTAATACATCAGGCAGATAATTTCAATTAGTATATACATTTTTCTTGGCTTTTTTTTAGAATATGTTATAATATAAATGAGGTCTGTGTCCCATGCCTGTTAAGGCGAGGGAGTATGTCACCAAATACTTTTTGCAAGGAGGCTGCTGCTATGGATTTTGACGCCTTTACTGAGGGCATAGAGCCCGGCGGACTGAGAAACCGCTCCGAGATCGGGATACTCCTGTGCTATCTTCTGGACTATGTTGGCAAGCCGTTCAAAAAGGACGATCTGATAGAACTCATTCAGGAAAACGGTTTTGCAAATTACTTTGAAACGACCGACTCTCTGTCTGAGCTGATAAAAAACAAAAACCTCGAATATACCGACAGCGAAAAACAGTATCTCAGCGTTACTAAAAACGGCAGACTGATCGCTGCTCAGCTCAACTCTGCCCTTTCGCTCTCTATCAGACAAAAGGCAGCTGCGGCAGCCTCGGGACTGATGCAGATGAGAAGATCGGAAAACGAGAATCCCGTGAAGATCAGACGAGCCGAAGGTGGCGGATACATCGTCAGGCTGAAAATAACAGACGGGATAAGGGAGCTTATGACTCTTGAGCTTTTTGTTCCGGATATTTCTGAGGCGAACAGGATTAAGAGAAGCTTCTATAAGAATCCGCAAAGGCTCTACTGCGTTGTTCTTGCGGGAGCAACGGGTGACCCGAATATAATCAAAGCCGCGCTTGAGGAGCTGAAATGATGAGTATCAACAGCATGATAAATCTTGATGAGGCAAGGTTTTTCTATACCTCACCTAATACTATGATAGACAACAGCGACCTTGAGAGCTTCGGGCTGATAAGAAGCGCCGTAGATGTACTTGTGTATTACGGGATAAACGAGTTCACCGCCGATGATATCCGCGAGTTGTTTGATTCTCTTCAGCTTATAAGGAAGAAAAACGGCAGGGTGTTTGTCCCCTCCGTCAAGAAGATCAGCGGTGTGCTTGAATGCTATCTTGGCAAGGGCGCATTCATGCTTGAAAGGAGCGGAGAACGGTTTCGTGCTGTCTCATGGGACTGCGGAGGCTACCGCTATGAAATAGAAGCCGCAAAACAAAAGGGATATCTGTAAAATTAAAAAAGAGGCTGCCGCAAAAGCACCATTACTTTGCGGCAGCCTTTTTATTAAGATTTTTTCAAATCATCTCAAGCTATTTCAGAATTCCGGTTCAAGCAGACCGTAGGTATTCCCCTTGCGTTTATACACCACATTGATAGTGTTGGTCGTGCTGTTAAGGAACATAAAGAACTCATGTCCTATCATATTCATCTGCAGTATCGCCTCTTCAACACTGAGCGGCTTTACAGCAATATTCTTTGTCCTTACAACGGAATAATCATCGTCCTTCATAACATCGTCAGACGGCTCATTATACTCTATAAAATACTGCTCGAGGGATTCCGCCTTCATCTTCTTGCTGAGCTTGGTCTTGTTCTTTCTGATCTGTCCTGCAAGTATATCAACAACTGCATCAAGCGCATCGTTCATCTCCATAGCAGAGCTTTCGGCACGGTATACCATAGAGCCGTCTCTTATTGTGACCTCAACGGTCTGTCTGTTCTTTTCGAGGGTAACGGTAACGGTAGCCTCAGCGTCTTCTGAATAGATCTTTTCAAATTTACCGAGTTTTTTGTAAACACGCTCCTTAAAGTTATCTCTAAGATTGACTTTTCTGCCTACTATGTTGTATTTCATAAGCCGAACCTCCTTGGGTTTATTGTCCCCTTTTACCATATTCAACATAAGAACAGGTTTCAAGGTCACCTATATTATAACACAATAAACAAAAAAATCAAATACATTTGCGAAATATTATATAAGAATTTTAAGTAACAAATTTAGACATTATCACAACGGAATTAAAGTGAGGTGACATCCTCCCCCACCTATAGAGGTAGGGGCTTCCCCTGACCTCAGGCGAGTTTGGTTCTCGTTCGATAGTACTAATGTACTAAG
>ONFW01000201.1 GCA_900317215.1 uncultured Eubacteriales bacterium
ACTCTGCGAAACAGCGTAGCCATGGTGCTGCAAAAGAATGTGCTTTTCTCAGGCTCCATAAAGGAAAACCTCCGCTGGGGCAATGAAAACGCCTCCGACGAGGAGCTTGTAAAGGCATGCAAGCTTGCCTGCGCAGACGAATTCATTCAGCAGATGCCCGACAAATACGACACCCATATTGAGCAGGGCGGAACAAATGTATCCGGCGGACAAAGACAGCGTCTTTGCATAGCAAGAGCTCTGCTCAAAAAGCCTAAGATCCTCATTCTTGACGACAGCACCAGCGCCGTCGATACCAAAACAGATGCAAATATCAGAAAAGCCTTTCTTGAGGAGATCCCCGACACCACAAAGCTCATCATAGCACAGCGCATATCCTCGGTCCAGGATGCAGACAGGATAATCGTTATGGACGGCGGCTCGATAAATGCCGTAGGTACACATGAGGAGCTTCTCAACTCTAACAAGATCTATCAGGAGGTCTATTATTCACAGCAGAAAGGAAGTGCAGAAGATGAATAAAGGAGGAAAAGCCTTTCAGCGCCCCGGAAAGGGCACTCCGCCTGCAGGAATGCCGCCTATGCCCAAAACTTCTCCCATAAAGACGATAAAACGTCTGCTGAAATATTTTGCCGCCTATAAGATCCGCTTTATCTTTGTGCTGTTCTTCATCATTCTCAGCGCCGGTGCAGGCGTAGCAAGCTCGCTTTTTATTCAGATACTCATCGACGACTATATCACCCCTCTGCTCATCGCTGACAATAAGGACTTCGGCGGTCTGCTCACCATGATAATCATTATGGGCATAGTGCTTGCGCTGGGCGCAGTCGCCACCCTGCTCTATAACAGAATCATGGTCACTATCTCTCAGGGTATTCAGAAGAAGATAAGGGACGAGATGTTTGAGCACATGCAGACCCTGCCGATAAGATATTTCGACACCAACACCCACGGCGATCTAATGAGCCGCTATACCAACGACACAGACACCCTCAGACAAATGCTCTCCATGAGCATACCCATGATGTTTTCGTCGCTTATGACCATAATAGCAGTCCTTGCGGCTATGATCGCCCTCAATATCTATCTTACCCTGTTTGTGCTTGTCTTTGTAGGAGTAATGATGACTGTGACAAAGAAGATAGCCGGAAAAAGCGCAAAGTTCTTCATTGCCCAGCAAAAGGAGATCGGTGACGTTAACGGCTATATCGAGGAAATGATAAACGGTCAGAAGGTCATAAAGGTGTTCTGTCACGAAAAAGAAGTCAAGGAGGATTTCGACAAAAGAAACGACGCCCTCTGCAAGACCGCCACAAACGCAAACACCTATGTCAACATTCTCATGCCGGTCATGAACAATCTGGGCAATCTGCAGTATGTTCTCATCGCCATAGTCGGCGCCCTGCTTGCTATAAACGGCATCAGCGCAGTTTCTATCGGCGTAATCGCCTCCTTCCTCCAGCTTTCAAAGAACTTCACAAGACCTATCAGTGAAATATCTAATCAGGCAAATTCCGTTATCATGGCTCTTGCCGGCGCAGAAAGGATATTTGCGCTTATGGACGAGGAAAGCGAAAAGGACGAGGGCTATGTTACTCTTGTAAACGCTAAGTACGACCATGACGACAATCTTGTAGAAACAGACGAGCGAACCGAGATGTGGGCATGGAGACACCCTCACAAGGACGGGACTGTGACCTATACCAAACTCTGCGGTCGTGTTGTTCTTGACGATGTAGACTTCGGGTATGTTCCCGAAAAGGTGGTTCTGCACAATATCACGCTCTCTGCGGAGCAAGGGCAGAAGATAGCCTTTGTCGGCTCAACAGGCGCAGGAAAAACGACTATCACCAATCTTATCAACCGCTTCTACGATATTGCCGACGGCAAGATACGCTACGACGGGATAAACATCAACAAGATAAAAAAGCCCGACCTGCGTCGTTCTCTCGGCATCGTTCTGCAGGACGTTCACCTGTTTACCGGCACTGTAATGGACAATATCAGATACGGCAAGCTTGACGCCACCGATGAGGAATGTATTGTTGCCGCAAAGCTCGCCAATGCCCATGACTTCATCACCCGTCTTCCCGACGGATACGATACTGTCATTTCAGGCGACGGAAGCCAGCTCTCACAGGGACAATGCCAGCTCATCTCTATAGCAAGGGCAGCAGTTGCCGACCCGCCCGTAATGATACTTGACGAAGCTACCTCCAGCATAGACACAAGAACAGAGGCTCTTGTTCAGAAGGGTATGGACGGTCTTATGTACGGCAGAACAGTATTTGTTATTGCTCACCGTCTGTCCACCGTCCGCAACTCCGATGTTATCATGGTGCTTGAACTCGGCAGGATAATCGAACAGGGAAGTCATGAGGAGCTCATCGCACGCAAGGGCAAATACTACAGTCTTTACACAGGTGCCTTTGAGATGTCGTAAGAGAAGAAGAATACTTCCGCAAAACCGATACACTAAAACAAATCACCGCCTCAGAGTATCATTTGCTCCGGGGCGGCTTTTCTGTATTTTTATTTATTTAAAGCGGCTTCAAACGCCTGCGAGAGATCCTCTATGATATCGTCGATATGCTCCGTTCCTATTGAAAGCCTGATAGTGCTCTGGGTTATTCCCTGTGCTTCAAGCTCCTCATCGGTGAGCTGAGAGTGTGTGGTGCTTGCGGGATGTATAACAAGCGACTTGACGTCAGCTACATTTGCAAGCAGGGAGAATATCTTGAGAGAGTCTATAAAGCGGAAGGCTTCGTCCCTGCCGCCGTTTATGTCAAAGGTGAAAATGCTTGCTCCGCCGTTCGGAAAATACTTCTTGTAAAGCTCATGCTGGGGATGCTCCGGCAAAGACGGATGATTGACCTTGCTGACATATTTGCTCTTTGATAGGAAATCTACGACCTTTTTGGTGTTTTCAACGTGGCGCTCCACTCTCAGAGAAAGCGTTTCTGTACCCTGAAGCAGCAGGAAGGCCGCAAACGGCGAGATAGTAGCTCCTGTATCACGAAGAAGGATAGCTCTGATATATGTTACAAAGGCAGCCTTGCCTGCAACGTCAGCAAATGATACTCCGTGATAGCTCGGATTAGGCGCTGCTATAGGCGCATATTTTCCGCTTGCCTTCCAGTCAAAGCTGCCCGCCTCAACAATAACTCCGCCAAGGGTCGTTCCATGACCGCCTATGAATTTTGTCGCTGAATGAACAACTATATCCGCTCCGTGCTCGATAGGTCTGATAAGATACGGTGTTCCGAAGGTGTTGTCAACAACAAGGGGTATGCCGTGTGCATGGGCTATTCTTGCTGCAGCGTCTATGTCAGGTATATCACTGTTCGGGTTGCCGAGAGTCTCGATATATATCGCCCTTGTATTCTCCTTTATCGCACCCTCGACCTCATCAAGATCATGGATATCTGTAAAGGTCGTCTCTATGCCGTATAACGGAAGCGTGTGAGCAAGAAGATTGTAGCTGCCGCCGTATATCGTCCTCTGAGCCACTATATGTCCGCCAGCCTGCGCAAGAGCCTGGATAGTGTAGGTTATAGCCGCTGCTCCGGAAGCCACGGCAAGAGCTGCCGCTCCGCCTTCAAGGGCTGCTATCCTTTTTTCAAATACGTCCTGTGTAGAATTGGTAAGTCTTCCGTAGATATTTCCTGCGTCTCTCAGCCCGAAGCGATCCGCTGCGTGCTGTGAATCATGGAAAACATAAGATGTTGTCGCATAGATCGGCACCGCACGGGAATCCGTTGCTATATCAGGCTGCTCCTGTCCTACATGAAGCTGTAAAGTCTCAAATCTGTAATTACTCATTTATATTACCTCTTTCAGATAGATTTTTTGTATGTGTCAAATTAACTGTTCGTCTCAGCAGCACAGCATACACATTCGTCCCTGTCTGAAATTGTGTCTAAGCGCCTTGAATACTATGCTCATGATCATTCCTCATTTCTGTATATCACCTGTCGGGTGTGCATTTACTATAACATACTATTCCTATCTTGTCAATAGGCTTTCTGCATTTTCTTTTCTTTGACTTTAATATTGAATTTCCCTGCACAGTGATCTATAATGATAATATCAAAAGGAGGTCTGCACAATGGAAGCGTCAAAGCGCAACGGCAAGATAGATCTGCTGAAATTCATCTTTTCTATCGTTATAGTAATATTTCATTTCAATGTGGGCAATTATCATTATCAACTGTTCTTCAAAGGTTATATAGCTGTCGAGTTTTTCTTTGTGACCTCCGGCTTCTTGTTTGCACGCTCGCTGTCAAAGCTCGAATACAAAAAGGAAACTCTGATGACAGACAGCTTCAACTTCATGAAAAAGAAATTTCTCTCTATCTTCCCCTATCATTTATTTTTCTTTCTCGCCTGCTATATTTCGCTGATAGTCCTAAACCCCTCTATATCAACGGCAGTCACACAGCTTCTGAAATCTGTACCCGATCTTTTCATGATGCAGATGTCGGGCATCAGCAACATGGATATGCTGAGATACGAATGGTACATCTCCGCCATGCTTATAGTCATGTTCATACTCACACCTATAGCGATAAAATACAGAAAAGCCTTTCTGTACTACCTCTGCCCGATAGTCTTTGTTCTTCTGACAGGTTATCTTTACCGCCAGAAGCATGACATCAACTTTTCGAGCCAATGGAACGGCTTTTGCTTTATGGGCGTACTGAGAGCTGCCGCAGAGATTTGTCTCGGCTGCATCTGCTATGCAGTATATGAGAAAAAGCTCTTTGACAAACTGCCGAAGCTCCTTCTGCTTATCATAGAATTCGGGATCTATGCCTTTATTCTGCTTTACTCCTGCAAATATTTCTCTAAGGTGAACGATTACGCCGTGCTCTTCCTGACAGCGCCTGCAATAACCGTTTCGTTCAGCGAGAAAGCCTCTTTAAGCTTCCTCAATAACAAATTCGTCTATTATTTGGGCAGGCTGAGTCTGCCGATATATCTTTCTCAGCTTTTCGTAAGGCAGTTCATCGAGCCTATGAAATTTATGTCTCCCGCCGTACACACAACGATTTACGTTGCCGCGGTCATTGCGGTATCAATAGCTTCCATGCTCATAACAGACCTTGTTTTGAAGCTTATCAAAAACGCTTCCGCAAGGAAAAAAGCCGCATAAAAACGACCCGCCCACAGAAAGTCAGACCAAAAGTCCAACTCTCGCGGGCGGGTTTTCTATATGGAGCAAGAGCGCATTTCCTATTTCATAAGGACTCATCATATACGGTCATGACCGCAGATATAACGTCACTCTTCCGCTCACTGCCTTTTCAGCAGCTCTCTTATCCTGTCTGTGCGTCCGGAAAGATAAAGATAACCAAACAGCGCTTCAAGTCCTGTTGCAGTGTGATAATCTGACGGAGATGCGTTTTTCGGCGTATGAGTAGTATGAGCATTTCTGCCCCGTCTGAAAACATCTGTCTCCTCCTCCGTCAGCTCCTGCTCTATGGCTTCAAACAGCCTTGCCTGAGCCTCACAGCACACCCTTTCGACCTTGAGCTTATTCAGCTCTCTCACAGGTCTGTTTGCGCTGCATACTATCTCCTCCCTGACGAAAAGGTCGAATACCCCGTCTCCGACAAAGGCAAGAGTAAGCGGGCTGAGCTGCCTCGGGTCGCAGTCAAATAATGTCAATCTCGACACAAGCTGATCCTCCGTTATTCTACAAAATCAAATTCTATATCATACAAACTTACGGTATCGCCCTCTTTTATTCCGGCTTCTCTGAGAGCGTCAATAACTCCCGCACGGATAAGCACTCGCTGAAAATACTGCAGAGACTCGCTGTCATCAAAATTGATCGTCCTCAGCACTCTGAGCAGCCACTCGCACTCAACAAAGAATACATTATCCTGTCTGGTGACCCTGACCTCCTGCTTTGTGATATCCTCCTCGGAAACAGAGGGAGCTTCCTCCCTCTCATATACTGTTATCGGCGGCAGCTTTGAGAGCTGCTCCTGTATCTCCTTGAGCAGAGGCTCTGTCTGATAGTTTATTGCAGCCATTATCGGGAAGAACTTATATCCCTGAGCCTCTATATACCTGCCAAATTCCTCAACCGTCTCATCGTCAGTCAGATCGCATTTGTTTGCGGCAACTATCATGGGACGCTTTGCAAGCTCGGGGTCAAACTTTCTCAGTTCATCGTTTATCGTTTCAAAATCCTTTTTCGGATCTCTGCCCTCGCTGCCCGAAACATCAACAATATGCAGCAGCAAACGGCATCTTTCCACATGTCTGAGAAACTGATGCCCTAATCCAAGACCGTCATGCGCTCCCTCGATAAGACCGGGAATATCAGCCATAACAAAGGACGAATCCTCTCCCATTCTGACAACGCCTAAAACGGGAGTGAGAGTGGTAAAATGGTAGTTGGCGATGATCGGCTTAGCCTCGCTCACGACCGAGATGAAAGTGGATTTTCCGACATTGGGATAGCCAACAATCCCCACATCTGCAAGCAGCTTCAGCTCAAGCTGAAGCTCAAACGCCTCACCGGGCAGTCCGGGCTTTGCAAATCTCGGAGTCTGTCTTGTAGGAGTTGCAAAGTGTGTATTTCCGAAGCCGCCCTTGCCACCCTTAGCAACTATGACCGGCTCACTGCCCGATATATCCGCAAGTATCCTGCCCGTCTCCTGTTCCTTGATAACGGTTCCCTTGGGGACCCTTATGACAAGATCCTCCGCCTTTTTGCCGTTACAGCGCCCGCCTCTGCCGTTTTCTCCCTTGAGCGCCGTATACTTTCTTTTATATCTGAAATCCGCAAGCGTCGACAGATTTGTGTCTGCAACAAAAACGATATTTCCGCCTCTGCCACCGTCACCGCCGTCGGGGCCTCCCGAGGCTACATATTTTTCTCTGTGAAAGGTAACTGCTCCGTCGCCGCCGTCACCCGCTTTAACGTATATTTTTGCTATATCAACAAACATCGGTTTTCATCCCCCTTCTATTCTTCAAGCAAATCCTTGGATCATGAATCCGTCTCATCAAAACTGTATACATCAAGATAATCATACCTGCCTGTTTGCGAAAAAATCTGAAAAAAGCATTATCGTGACAGGTCCTTATTTTTCCACGTCCTCATCCTTCATAAACACCGTATGACGAACTGCCGTTATCTGCAGCAGCCCCTCACACCGGAGCATACACATGGCATATGCAGGGTAAAAAAAGGAGCCTCGACAACCGCCGAAGCCCCCGCTTGTTTTGCTGTTACTGCTCTGTAGCGTATACAGATACCTGCTTGCGGTCCTTGCCTACACGCTCAAACTTTACAACGCCATCCACCTTGGCAAACAGGCTGTCGTCTGAACCACGACCAACATTGTTACCGGGATGAATATGTGTTCCGCGCTGCTTTACAAGTATATTACCTGCAAGCACGAACTGACCGTCTGCACGCTTTGTGCCAAGACGCTTCGACTCTGAGTCACGACCGTTCTTTGTTGAACCGCCGCCCTTTTTATGAGCAAACAACTGAACATTGATCTTAAGCATTGTGTTACACCTCCGTAATCATTACGTTTAAAAATTCGGGATACTGCTCCTCTGTGCTTTGCAAATGGAGCCTTAAGCCTTCTAAAATATCCTTGCAGCGTTCTGCGTCATCGGGAACGAGCATTACCAGCATATCTCCGTCAGACACCCTTGCATCTGCATTGACTCCCATAACATCCGTTATCGTATTTGCCGTCATATACGCTGCTGATGAAACAAAGGCACAAATTATAT
Organism: uncultured Eubacteriales bacterium; assembly: GCA_900317215.1. Lineage (GTDB taxonomy): Bacteria > Bacillota > Clostridia > Oscillospirales > Acutalibacteraceae > UBA1213. The sequence goes on from ONFW01000201.1 coordinate 7,768, forward strand.
CTCTGCCCTCTTCCGCAAAGCCCGAATGACCGCTTATATGGTAGCCCCTGAGCAGACCCTTTTCTGCAAAAAACTCAGCTCTTATCATCAAGCCTCAATAGCTTCTATCTGTACCTTAGTATAGAGCTGTCTGTGTCCCATCTTGCGCTTTTCGCCCTTTTTAGGCTTATAGGTGAAGACTGTTATCTTCTTGCCCTTGCCTGTTTTGAGGACCTTTCCTGTTACCTTTGCTCCCTCGACATAAGGAGCTCCAACCTTGAATCCATCGTCTGTGCTGAGTGCAACGACCTTAAAATCCACCGTTGCATCGTTTTCAGCTTCAAGCTTCTCAACAAATACTACATCGCCGTTTGCGACCTTGTACTGCTTTCCGCCTGTTTCGATCACTGCGTACATTTTCCGGCACCTACCTGTTTATTGTACTCGCTGCAAAAGGCGGAGACAAGCTCGCTTAAAAGCCCATAGCATGCGGCTATATAATAATAGCACAATCCCTCCTCATTGTCAAGCAGTAAATTTACTCAAAGCCGCCCGGCACAAGCCGGAACAAGCGTGATATAATCTTACTCCAAGCCACTTGATACGCTCCCAGGACTTTGCATCGGTTGACTTTGATAGTGCAGTGTGATAGAATATGAAATATTGACCGAAAACAGCACATGACGACATAACGAATATAACCGATAAAAACAGGGAGGAAAAATAATGGTAGAGATCAGCACACTCGGTTCCTGCGTTACAAGGGATATCATCAGGATAGCTAACCACGACGAGCTTTTCAAGATGAAGGGCAATGTCGGCCACATCTCACCGATAACCATGTTCTCCGAACCTCTGGAAAACTGTGATGATATAATTAAAATAATACAAAATTACAGCACAGGCTTCAACAAACGGAACGCAATTATGGATCTCAACAGCAATTCTTTTGAATTTCTTCTGGCAAACAGAAGCGAATGGATACTCGTTGATCTTATGGATATCAGGTTCGACTACTTTGAAAAGGGTGAACAGAGAGTATCATTCTTTGAAAATCATCAGCAGATAACGGACGGTCTGCTTACACTTAAGAACAGAGGCTTTACTCTGCGCAATGCTAAGGATATACCGACAGAGACTGTGTATGCCGCAATAGATAAGCTTGCCGAAAAGCTCTCAGAGCATTGGGCTCCTGAAAAGATCATTGTTGTCAACGACATTCCCCAGGAAATGCTTCTCTTTGAGGACAGAAACAAGGATAACGGCTATCTTAAGGAAGCAAGAGCCGCCCAGCCCGGATATATGCACCACCTCAACATTCTCAATAAATATCTCAGAGACAAGCTCGGCTGCAATATGATCAATATGCCGCCCATGCAGATAACTCCCTGCAGCCTTACACATACCTTCGGAGTTTATCCCTGCCATTATACCGATGACGTATACCGTTATCTCTTCCACCAGATCTGTGCAATAGTTTTTCCTGAAAAGGCAGATTACTATGAGGTGCTGAAGCTCAATACACTTGAAAACATCAGAAAGACCTACTACCGTTCCCTTCGCGCAGATGTCAGAAAGACCCTCAGCGACGATGTTATCAAGCTCTGCTCCATTGACAGGATGTTTGACTATTTCAGACAGCTCAGAGTTCTTGAGAACTGTGTCGTTTGCGTCACTGTAAAAGGCTCTGTAGGAATGTATTTCAACTCAGCTATGCAGAAGCTCTTTTTCACACTGGGACTCGGAGAGGAGCTCGTCAGACAGCTCTGGTCGGGTTATGTCGGGGTAGTCAGTTCCGGAATAACCCTCTTTGATGAAAAAAGCGAAAAAAACAAGGAAGTCGAATATATTGACGAAATAGAGTTTTCGCATTTTTATGTCAGCAGCAAGCCCACAGCGGCAGGCAATTCCTCGCAGGTCATCATCAACGGCACTGACTATTCGCTCAACCTGAGAGGACTGAATGTAATTGTATACGACCTTGCGACACAGAGAACCGTGGACAGCGTCTGCTTCGATACCTCCAAAAAGGAGCTTACAATGACAAGAAAGCCGGACCTGCTGACCGGAGACGAGCTGGTGCGTGTCGGACTTAAAAAAATGCAGGGCAGATAAGCTGACCCTCTTTTGAAGATTTGATAGGAGGATAATATGGATCTGTATGATTTTCCGCAGTTCTCGGAGGATATGTCGGCTGTTGCAGCCGCCTCTGAATTTGACAGAATGAGAAACGAGCTGCCTGAGGCATGGATGACAGAAGACCCGATCAAAACAGATATATCTTCATTCACTCTCAGCCCCGAACATAACCGCTACACCGTCTCGGTGGACGAGGTACCCTTTGAATGCTTGTATTTTCCTGACAACGAAAACAGACTATATATCATGCTCTCGGCAGGAGGAACAACAACAAGAAGATATCCTTCCTTCATGAGGTGGAAGTATAAAAACTACCTTAAAGGACACCTCGTTTGCATAGACGACCCGATGTATTATTTCCACCCCGGGCTTTTTCATGTAATGTGGTACTACGGAACGAAGGACAAGTCGTATCTTGCACTGCTTATCGAGCTGATAAAGAATATTGCCGCTCAGCTTTCTATCCCGCCGGAAAACGTAACAATAATCGGCAGCTCCGGCGGCGGCTACGCTGCGCTCTATGCAGGCAACAGAATAGACCACAGCTCAGTTATAGCAATAAATCCGCAGTTCTATCCCAAAAGCTGGACAAGCACTGCGGCAATGAAAAGCTTTAAGAGCTGGGGCATCGACCTTAATGATGAGAACGAAAAATTCGGCAGGAACAGCATTGTTCTCGACAACAAGACCTCATATTTTCTTGTTGTATCAAACCTTTGCTCGGAGCAGGATTTTGTTCAGCAGCTCTGCGCCTTTGTCAAGGACAAGGACTACACTCCCTCATACGGCATTTCTCAGCACGGCAATCTGATAACCTGGGTACATAATACACCGTACAGGGTCCCGCATTGGGTGATCCCCGAGAAGGTAAGTATAGCTGTACTTGACCACATTCTGCAGAAATGCAAAAAGGGCTACAACGCAAATGAGCTGACTAACATAAGCGCCCTTTTTAACGAGGTGCTTATAGACAAGTACACTGCAAAAACACAGCTTGAGGAAAAGAACAAGGCTCCCGACAAGGCGGACACTTTGATGACAAGGCTCATTTTCAACCGCCTGAAAAAAGCCTTCCCCTCAAATATCACCGACAGCATCAAGGAACGCCTCGGTAATTCCGCTGAGGTTTCACTAAAAATATATTCTCCGTCAAATACGATCTTTTATATCGGCTCTCAGCGGAATATACGCTACCAGCTTTTGTACTACATGGAGGACGTTTTCTTCTGTCTGCTGATCAACGACCCCTACTCCCTGATGACAGAGGACAAGCTTGAAGGCTTTCTTTCTGCCTCAGGCATGAAATACCGTTTCGGAAAACAGGGACTCATCTGTTCTGCATCAATAGACCCTGACGATATTTACGGAAGTATTGACAACGTGATAGAAAAGAGTATTGAACTGATGAAAAGCTCAGAGTCCTGACATTAAAACCAATAAGAGCTGCCGCACGCGCAACACAGCGCAGTACGGCAGCTTTTTTGCTCATTTCAGGTACTGCGGTCTGACCCACATCTTTTTTCGGATCCGAAAGCTGCAAAGGCAAAAAGCGGCGCAGACGCCCGGGAAGGTGTCTCCCTGGGCGTCCGCACCGAGGATGAATATACATGAACACGAATAACTTATCCGATAACACTGCTGAGATATTCCTTTATCTCCGCCTGAGTTTCAAGCCTCATTGCTTCGGCGGCGACCTCGTCCGCCCTTTCCTTTGTCCATGAGGCTATATTTTTTCTTAGCCTGAGTACCGAGGGCGCTGATACGCTGAACTCCGTCAGTCCGAAGGATATCAGCAATGGCGTCATAAGCGGATCCGCTGCCGCTTCTCCGCACATTCCCACAGGAATACCCTCTCTTGCAGCGCACTCTATCGTTCTCTTTATCATTCTGAGCACACTCGGCTGCATTACGGAATAGAGATATGCCACATTTCCGTTTCCCCTGTCGCAAGCCATTGTGTAGCCTGTAAGATCGTTCGTTCCTATGCTGAAAAAGTCAGATTCCTTTGCAAGGATATCAGCTATCACTGCGGCAGCAGCCGTTTCTACCATTATGCCGACCTTGATCCCTTCATCAAAGGCTATTCCTTCTGCACGGAGCTCCTCCATTATCTCATCGACAAGCAGCTTGCCTGCCCTGACCTCTTCAACGCAGGTTATCAGCGGGAACATGATACTGATATTTCCGAAGGCGCTGGCACGAAGTATCGCTCTGAGCTGCGTTTTGAAAAGACTCCTGTATTTCAGACAGTACCTTATCGCCCTGAAGCCCATAAAAGGATTATCCTCTTTTTCAAGTCCGAGATACGGTATCTCCTTATCGCCGCCAATATCGAGAGTCCTTATGATAAGAGGCTTTTCCTTGAGTATCAAAGCCGCTTTCTTGTATGCGTCGAACTGCTCGTCCTCTGTCGGAACAGATGTCTTGTCCATGAACAAAAATTCCGTTCTGAACAAGCCTACACCCTCGCCGTCATTATCTACCGCCTTTGCTGCGTCGTCAGGCTTTCCGATATTGCATACAAGCTCATAGCGTATGCCGTCTGCCGAAACAGTAGGCTTTCCTCTGAATTTATCAAGCTCAGCCTTCTCCCTGACAAAGCGTTCTCTTTTTGCTTCGTATTCTTTCAGTTCCTCTTCAACCGGAGATACTATTACAACACCGGCAGAGCCGTCGCAGATCACGGTATCGCCGCCTCTTATCGACAGCATTGCATCATCTACGCTCATCACTGCGGGTATCTCCAGCACCCTTGCAAGAATTGCGCTGTGAGAGGTCGTGCTGCCCGTCTCTGCAATGATACCTGCTATGTTTTCCTTTTTTATCTCAGCTATCATCGACGGAGTCAGCTCTCTCACTACAATAACGCTTCCTTTTGGAGCATCTCCGATCTTAACATCTTCTATTCCCAGAAGCACTCCGAGCATGCCTGCCTTAACATCGCGCACATCTGCAGCCCTCTGTCTTGTGAGATCGTCCTCTGCTGCAGAAAAAATGGATATGAACATATCACACATCTGCTCCAGTGCCGCTTCTGCACATTGTCCGCCTTCAATAAGCTTTTCCACCTCGCCGGTCAGGAACGGGTCTTCTATCAGGCTGATGTGTCCGAGCATTATCTCGGCTTCCTTATCTCCTGCGGATATCCTCAGAGCATCAGCCTGTTTTTTGGTGTTCTCACAGAACGTCTTTACCGCATCATTAAAGCGTTCCTTTTCTGCCTGCGGCTCCGTTATCGTCACAGGTGTATATTCAAGGGAATGCTCCTCTATCAGCAACGCTTTACCGATCCCTATTCCTGCCGATACTCCTGTTCCTTTAAGCATTCTCATCACCTCACAGTATACAATGGCTTATTCTTATTCTCCGAAGCCGTTCCGTATCATTTCTGCCGCCGCAGCAAGAGCCTCGTTCTCCTGGTCTCCGTCGCAGACCAGCTCTATCTCACTGCCGCATTTCATACAGGCAGCCATAAGATTGAGCGGACTTTTTGCGTTGTATTCGTTGCCGTTGAATCTGATAAGTACCTTGCAGGGGTATTTAGCCATTGCACCTGCAAAGACCGATGCGGGTCTCATATGGAATCCCTGTGCGTTTGTGATAATAAGTGCCTGTGATACCATAACCATCTCTCCTTTTCTGTTGTATGTCTGCAAGAGCATTGTCCGACGCAGTGAAACATCGGACGCCCTTTGTTTCGCAATTCTTCAAAAAGTTGTGAGCTGATCGTATATCTCTATGCCGAATCTGCTTTTTTCTTCTTTTCTTTATTGAGGGGTTTTTTCAGCAGGGCAAGCATCAGCATACCGGCAACCGATCCTATCAGCAGTGCAAGTACGAACAGGAACGGCCGACCGATAGTCGCTAACACGAAGATGCCTCCGTGCGG